>NZ_JAWOVM010000074.1:0-21411 GCF_033339895.1 Vibrio sp. 1751 | reverse complement strand
TGTTTTACCGTGGTCAACGTGGCCGATAGTACCAACGTTAACGTGCGGTTTCGTACGTTCAAATTTTTCTTTAGACACGATCGTGTTCCTTCCTAGTTATGATTCGTCGTGATCATTATTGATCGACGACGCGCCAGAAATTGTTATTTTATGCGCCAACGCCCGTTAGCGCAATATTTGGACGCCCTGATCTCGCAAAAAGTCGTAAACTTTTTGCAGTTCAATCGTCAATTAGTAACCACGCTCTGCAATAATTTTATCTGCGAAGTTTTTCGGCACTTCAGCGTACTCGTGAAACTCCATAGAGTAAGACGCACGGCCTTGAGTTGCAGAACGTAGATCAGTTGCGTAACCGAACATTTCGGATAGTGGTACTTGAGCACGGATGATCTTAAGACCAGCCACACCTTCGTCCATGCCTTCAATGATACCGCGACGACGGTTTAGGTCACCAACAACGTCACCCATCCAGTCTTCCGGAGTGGTTACTTCGACATTCATCATAGGTTCTAGAATCACAGGTTGTGCTTCTAGTGCACCTTTCTTGAATGCCATCGAGCCAGCGATCTTAAACGCCATCTCGCTTGAGTCTACATCGTGGTAAGAACCATCAAATAGTGTAGCTTTAATATCTAGTACAGGGTAACCCGCTAGAACACCACTATTCATTTGCTCTTCGATACCTTTCGATACCGAACTGATGTATTCCTTAGGAATCACACCGCCCACGATTTCGTCTACGAATACGAAACCTTCACCAGGCTCAGAAGGCTCAAGTTTGACCCAAACATGACCGTATTGACCACGACCACCTGATTGACGAACAAACTTACCTTCAACTTCCGCTTTACCACGAATGGTTTCACGGTAAGCAACCTGAGGTTTACCAACGTTACAATCAACGCTGAATTCACGCTTCATACGATCAACGATAATGTCTAGGTGAAGTTCACCCATACCTGAGATCAGAGTCTGACCTGATTCGTCGTCCGTTTCCACGCGGAATGATGGGTCTTCCGCTGCTAGTTTACCTAGCGCGATAGCCATTTTCTCTTGGTCTGCCTTAGAACGAGGCTCTACAGCAATCTGAATAACTGGTTCAGGGAACTCCATGCGCTCTAGAATCACTTTGTGGTTCTGATCACACAGCGTGTCACCTGTGGTTACGTCTTTCAGACCGATAGCAGCTGCAATATCACCAGCGCGAACTTCTTTCACTTCTTCACGCTTATTCGCATGCATCTGAACGATACGACCGAAACGCTCTTTCTTCTCTTTTACTGAGTTGTAAACAGCGTCACCCGAGTTTACAACACCGGAGTAAACACGCATGAAAGTTAACGTGCCCACGAATGGGTCAGTCGCAATCTTAAACGCTAGCGCAGAGAAAGGTTCGTTGTCGTCAGCATGACGCTCAACTTCAATTTCTCTTTCGTCGACACCTTTAATTGCAGGTACGTCAACTGGCGATGGCAAGAACTCAACTACTGCATCCAGTACCGCTTGAACACCTTTGTTCTTAAACGCACTACCACAAGTAGCCAGTACGATTTCGTTATTTAGTGTGCGAGTACGTAAAGCTTGTTTGAGCTCAGCTTCAGTCAATTCACCTTCTTCAAGGTACTTGTCCATCAGCTCTTCGCTAGCTTCAGCAGCGGATTCAACCATGTGGTTGCGCCACTCTTCAGCAAGTTCAATCATGTCAGCTGGGATGTCTTCGTAAGTAAACGAAGTGCCTTGATCGGCATCATTCCAGTTGATCATTTTCATCTTGATAAGGTCGATGACACCTCTGAACTCATCTTCCGCACCAACGTTCAGCTGGATTGGAACAGGAGTCGCACCAAGACGATTCTTAATTTGGTTCACAACGCGTAGGAAGTCTGCGCCCGCACGGTCCATCTTGTTTACAAATACCAAACGTGGAACGTGGTATTTGTCTGCTTGACGCCATACAGTTTCAGACTGAGGTTCAACACCAGATGAGCCACAGAACACAACCACAGCACCATCAAGTACACGAAGAGAACGCTCTACTTCGATAGTAAAGTCAACGTGTCCAGGGGTATCAATGATGTTTACGCGATGCTCAGGGAACTGTGCTTCCATACCACGCCAGAATGTAGTAGTCGCAGCGGATGTGATAGTGATACCACGCTCCTGCTCCTGCTCCATCCAGTCCATGGTTGCTGCACCATCGTGAACTTCGCCGATTTTGTGAGAAAGGCCAGTGTAGAACAGAATACGCTCAGTTGTGGTTGTTTTTCCTGCATCTACGTGAGCACAGATACCGATATTACGGTAGAGCTCAATAGGAGTTTTACGAGCCACGATTGTATCCTCTTACTAAGGTGTACCTTAGAGTATAGAAAAGTGCTGCGAGAGAACCTCGCAGCACAGAAGGTATTACCAACGGTAATGAGCGAACGCTTTGTTTGCGTCAGCCATGCGGTGAACGTCTTCACGTTTCTTAACCGCAGTACCTTTGTTCTCAGACGCGTCTAGCATTTCAGCAGCTAGGCGTTGAGCCATAGATTTTTCACCACGCTTGCGCGCAGCTTCAACCAACCAACGCATAGCAAGTGCGTTACGGCGAACCGGACGTACTTCTACAGGTACTTGGTAAGTTGAACCACCAACACGGCGAGATTTAACCTCTACCGCTGGGCGAACGTTTTCAAGAGCTTCTTCAAAAATAGCTAAGTGGTCTTTACCAGACTTTTCAGCCATAGCATCTAGTGCAGTGTAAACGATTTTCTCTGCAGTAGATTTTTTACCGTCAACCATTAGGATGTTAACGAATTTTGCCAGCAATTCAGATTTGAATTTTGGATCTGGAAGGATCTTACGCTGACCAATGACGCGACGACGTGGCATGGATTTATCTCCGTTGTCTTCTTCAGGTTTTATCCAAAACTTTTCAGTTTTTTCAAAAAATTAAAAATAATTTAGTGTTTGGCCTTACTTAACGGAATCCATTAAGACTTAGGACGCTTCACACCGTACTTAGAACGACCTTGTTTACGGTCATTTACGCCAGCACAGTCTAGTGCGCCGCGAACAGTGTGGTAACGCACACCTGGAAGGTCTTTAACACGACCACCACGGATTAGAACAACTGAGTGCTCTTGAAGGTTGTGACCTTCACCGCCGATGTACGATGTAACTTCGAAGCCGTTTGTCAGACGTACACGACAAACTTTACGAAGTGCTGAGTTAGGTTTTTTAGGTGTAGTAGTGTAAACACGAGTACATACACCACGTTTTTGTGGGCACGCTTCTAGTGCAGGCACGTTGCTTTTAACAACTTGCTTTGCACGTGGCTTACGTACCAACTGGTTAATAGTTGCCATTAACTAGCTCCTGATTTACTTGAAAGTAAGCTTTGTGAAAAATCTATCCCCAACTGCCAATGCAGTTAGGGACGCAAAATTCTATGCAGCAGTGAGAGGTGTGTCAAGAAATATACGGATCTTTTTTGTTCAATTAGAACAATTCATCCGTAAAGCTTTGTCGACAGCAAATCTTGTTCAATCCCAAGTTAGGGATTTATCCTGTTTTGCTGTTAGTTCAACGAAGCCTGAGTAATTCACAATCGTCAGCGATGGACTGATACGATTTGCAATACCGCGAGCTTGCGCATCGCTCTCTAACACAAATACGCTGCGGTTTTTTAGATGGGAAAATGCTTTATGTTGCGAGTTAGCAGCGTACACTGCATCTTCTATAAGTAAGATGTCATCCTGTTCACTGCATAAGGGCATGGCGTCTTCTAGAGCAGAGACTGTTTTTATGATGTGTAACATACCTTCCTCAAAAAGACAGTAGCTTGCCAGCGTGTTGTAACTTATCTTTGAGCTGTTCTGAGCTTAACGCTTGGGCTTCAATGACTAAATCCGCTTGCGCCAAACCTCGCTGGGTTAACGACTCTGAACACACAAAGACTTGTTCGATGTCGTATAAATCGAAAAGCTTTAACATCGGCGCGTAATCTTTACTCAAAATATTGTTGGGGTCTTGTCCGAGTAGAAGCTGGTATACCCCGTCACCCATGAAAATGACGCTGATATCTTCACAGTAAGCCGACGCAGCTAACAGTGCATCCACACCTTCACGACCAGCTGCACAGCCATGTGGCGCACTACGAAATAGATAAGTTAACTGACTCAAAACTGTACCACTCTGTCTTGGGTTAACATCGCTTCAGCTAGGCTACCTAAGCCTGCTTGTTCAAAACCATCGGCTAGATTGTTCTGAACCAAACCATGTTGATTCGCTTCTTCTTCACTTACAATCCCGCGACGCAAAGCGGCCGCGACACAAGTTTCTAGGCGAACACCATGCTCTTTAGCCAAAGACTGCCACGCCTTATTTAGATCAAATTCATCGTTGGCTGGCACACTCAAAGCAGTACCATTAGTCACACCATCTTGATAAAAGAAGACGCTCACTAGCTGATGGCCTTGCTCTATCACCGCTTTGGCGAACTGATAAGCACTGCGCGCTGACTGGCTGCCATAAACGGGACCATTCACCACTAACGTGTAAGTCAGTTTACTCACCTTTCATCATCCTCGGTTTTACGTTGACGAATGTACAAGTAAACGGTGTGTTTTGAAATATTAAGGCGATCCGCGACACGGTTGATGGCATCTTTAATATCGAAGATACCTTTGTCGTACAACTCCATCACGATCTGGCGATTTTTGGTGTTGTTAGACACAGATTTATCCGCATTGATCTCTTCGATGGTGCGTTCAACAGTTTGGTCCACCAGCTCTTCTACGTCACTAGCAAAGTTGACCGAGGAAGCCGCTTCTTTCGCTTCTTGCGTCGGCATGAAAGACTGAAGAACTTGCGAGAAAGGCGCATCCAAGTTGACGTTGATACACAACAGACCAATCACGCGATTTTCGCCATTACGAATGGCGACAGTAATCGACTTCATCAACACGCCACCTTTTGCACGGGTAAAGTACGAACGTGAGAAGTTGCGCTCCGAGCCTTCGATGTCTTTTAGCATCTTAAGCGCTAAATCAGTGATTGGTGAGCCGACTTGGCGCCCCGTGTTTTCACCGTTAGCGATTTTAATTGCAGAGGTATTTAAGTCTTCTAGAGAGTGAAGAACGATTTCACAAAATGGACCTATCAGGCTGGCGATACCATCCACGACCGCCTCATAAGATCTTAAAATGATTTTGTCGTGCTCGGTAAACGGCATCACGTTAACGGATTCCATTTCGAGCAACATCTCCGCGTTTATTGTTTCTGTAGTTGTCATAAGCCTTCGAGCGAAAAATCAACAAATTGGTGTAAGTTTATCAGAAAATTTGAAAAGCAACCTAGCAAACTCACCAACTAGTGACCTAGAACAAAAAAGGCCCGTTAAACGGACCTTTTTCAATAACTTATCGCAGCTTATTGTTATTGCTCTGCGTTGTCGTTCTCAACTTTTAGCAGCTCAACTTCAAATACTAGCGTTGAGTTAGCAGGAATGCTTGGTGTGTCTTGGTCACCGTATGCTAGCTCTGGCGGGATAACGAATTTGAATTTAGAACCCACAGGCATTAGCTGAACACCCTCTGTCCAACCTGGGATTACACGGTTAAGTGGGAACGTTGCAGGTTCACCACGATCGTATGAGTTGTCGAACTGAGTACCGTCGATCAGAGTACCTTTGTAGTGTACTTGAACCGTATCAGTGTCTTTTGGCTTCTCACCTTCAGCTGGTGTCATTACTTGGTATAGAAGACCTGTATCTGTCTTCACTACGCCTTCTTGCTTCTCAAACTCAGCACGGAAGTCATCGCCAGCTTTTTTCGCTTCAGCTGCTTTCTCAGCCGCTTGTGCTTGCATCTTTTCTGCAACACGCTTGTCTAGAGATTCTAGTGCTGCACGTGTTTCTTCTTCATTCAATTCAGCATTGCCTTTGAAGACGTCTTCGATACCTTTTAGTACCAAATCTTTGTTAAGATTAATGCCGATTTCGCTTGGCTTGTCGATGCTTGTGCTTAGGTAGTTAGCAAATGAAACACCGATTGCGTATGCCGCTTTGTCGTCGTCGGTTTTAAAGTGAACCGCTTTGCCGGTTTCTGCTTGAACTTGTTCTGCTTGAGGTGCGGTTTCTGTTTTAGTTTCTTCTTTCTGACAACCTACCGCTAGCATAACTGTTGCAGCAAGTAGCGACACTTTTAAAACTGATTTCATTAAATTCTCCCAATAATGGCTCTGCCATTGGTTGTTGTGCACAAATCTTCTATGAGACTAGTGAAGACAATCGTTATACCAATATACTAGCTATATGTCTTAAGACACAAACCGGATTATTAGATGTGATGCAAAGAATTTTTCATTTATTCCTATATTTAATTGTCATCACCACGTTAAATGGTTGCTTTTTCGCCGAGCGTGAAGTGCAGCGTTGGCCGATAGAACCTCAAGGTGCGACGAGCTTCGCACTTAGCAGAGATGGACGGTTTGCTCTGCTCTATTCTCAACAACGTCATTTGATGTTGTGGGACCTAGAGCAAAATGAACAACTAGCCAATCTGGGTGAACTCGATGCCGATGCCAATGTGGTTTCCCATATCCGCATATCTGACAATGGTCGCTACGCAATTACAGCAAGCCAAATGAACTTCGCAGTTTGGGACCTAGGCTGGACGCAATCCGAAGGCCTTTGGTCTATCTCTGATGCGCTCATTCGCGACGTTGATATCACCAGTAATGGTGAACAAGTTCTGCTTGGGTTATCCAACGGTAAAGCAATTTATGTCAACTTAGTCACCGGGCGTCGCATGGAGTTCCTTGCGCATCGTGAAAAAGTCAATTCCGTGGCCATTTCTCCTAATGGGCGCTTCGCCCTAACCGGAGGTAATGACTATAAAGCGTATCTGTGGGATACCGAAACCGGACAAGTACTACGAACCTTCGAACATGAACAACGAATTGTTCGCGTGGCCCTGCAAAGAGATGGAAAATTAGCAATGACATCTGATGGCGGAAACCAAGCGATTGTTTGGAATTTAAAAACTGGACAAGAAGTCACACAGTTGAGCAGTTGGTCACGCCAATTAATTTTCTCTACCGCACGATTTTCTGACGACGGGACTCAACTAGTCACAGGAAGCCCTTCTGGCCGTGTGTCGATATGGGATACTCAAACCGGAAAACGAATGAGTGGATTTGAAGTGGAGCCCAAAAAAGACACTCGCCCTCCCCGTGCGGTCGTGTATGATGCAGCCTTTGATTCAAAACAACGCGTAATTACTGCTACTTCAGCAGGTATTGCCCAAGCTTGGCAGTTAGAGAACGGATCATGACAGAAAAAATCATTCAGCAATTGGAAGCACGCATTAATGACTTAGAATGTCAGCTTGCGTTCCAAGAACAGACTATTGAAGATCTGAACGGCGCTTTATCGCAGCAACAACTGCAAATTACCAAGATGCTCGATCAGATGAAATATGTGGTAGGTAAAGTAAAAAATATGGACTCGTCGAATTTAGCCGATCCGTCAGAAGAAACCCCACCACCGCATTATTAAAATGCAGGCTCAAATAGCATAAAGCCCAGAACATGTTCTGGGCTTTGTTGTATTAATTACTTAAGAAGGTACTCAAGAAGAAGCTATTCGTCGGCGTAGATTTTAACGCTCAGCTCGCCTTGCGTATTAATGCCTGCTCGGTACATGCCAGAACTGTTCATCGCAAAGTGCATCTCACCTTTAGCATCAATGGCAATCAAACCGCCCTCTCCGCCCATCTGTTTGAGAGCACCTTGGATAATGTGTTCACAAGCCGTATGAATATCTTCTTGTAAGTAACGCATACGTGCTGCAACGTCTTCCGCAACACGTTTACGAATAAAGAACTCACCGACACCCGTAGTGGAAACTGCCACAACGCCATTTTCGGCCACCGTACCACAACCAATCAGAGCCGAATCTCCGACTCGGTTGTATTTCTTATTCGTCACGCCACCCGTACTGGTGGCAGCGGCTAAGTTGCCTTGTTGATCTAACGCTACCGCACCAACCGTACCGTGCTTACGGTCATCTGGGTAACGAGATTCCGACAAAGCAAACAGTCCTTTCTCACGCATAGACAGCAACTGCTCATAACGGCGATCAGTAAAGAAGTAATCTTGCTCGGTATACTCATGGCCTTGCTCAAAAGCAAACTTCTCTGCGCCCTCACCCACCAACAACACATGATTGCTGTTTCGCATCACGTCACGAGCGAGCTCAATTGGGTTTCTGATATGACGAACACCTGCGACCGCACCTGCTGCAAGGTTTCGCCCATCCATCACAGAAGCGTCCATTTCAACCATTTCGTTGTTGGTCAGCACTGAGCCTTTACCCGCATTAAAGTTAGGAGAGTCTTCCAATACTTTCACTGCCGCTACGACGGCATCTAAGGCTTCACCGCCCGTTTCTAGAATTTGATGTCCCGCTTTTACCGCAGCTTCTAAATCCGCCAAGATGGATTGTTGCAGCTCATCGCTCATCTGTTCACGCAAGATGGTGCCCGCACCACCATGAATGGCAATCGAGAAAGGTTTCGTCATCACTTTGTCCAACTGTTATTCCTTGTATGGTTGGCACTACACCTTAGATAAACAAAAAGCGCAAGTTGAAAACTCAACTTGCGCTTTTCAAAGCTTTGCTAGATAAGATTATCTAGTGAAGGAGCTTATGATTAGTGAGAACCACAGCTACCGCCGCCACAGCAGCCGCCTTCTTCTTCGTGATCGTGGTCATGATCGTGACCACCACAACAGCCACCACCTTGGTGGATGTGACCGTGTTCGATCTCTTCTGCTGTTGCTTCACGTGTAGACATAACCTCTACTTCGAAAGTTAGTGTTTGACCAGCTAACATATGGTTACCGTCAACAACCACTTCGTTGCCGTCAATTTCTGTTACTTCAACAGGGATTGGACCTTGGTCAGTGTCAGCTAGGAAGCGCATGCCCACTTCGATTTGCTCAACGCCTTGGAATACGTCCGCAGGAACGCGCTGTACTAGCGCATCGTTGTGCTCACCGTAAGCTTCTTCAGGAGCTACCGTTACTGAGAACTTGTCGCCAGCCACTTTACCTTCAAGTTCTTTTTCAAGACCTGTGATTAGGTTGTTGTGACCGTGAAGGTAATCTAGGGGTGCTTCTGCTGTTGATTGATCAACAACGACACCGTCTTCCATCATTACTTTGTATGCAAGGCTTGCAACAACGTTCTTTTCAATTTTCATACTAACTCCAGGGAGATTAATTGACTTAACCTGAATGGGGTTAAGTACTGAGATATCTGGGTGTATTATGGGGATCAATTATCGAAGTTCAATTATTCCGGCTTAAAAATTCCGATCATTTCCTGATCTGAGTGTTTATTTTTCTCTACAGATTGTGGTTTGCGCTGCTCTGTAAACTCACACTCGACACACTCAACTAACTCGATGTTATTTTCAATCCACCAGCGCAGGGTATCTTGCTGGCTGCAATTTGGGCAGCTAGCGCCTGCAATAAAACGTTTCTTGATTTTCACGCTATTTCCTTAGCTTGAGTCTTGGCTCAAGTACTACTTCCAATGATTAGGTGACTGATGGTCGCTCTCCATTTCACGACCAAATATTTCTTCTAGCTCTTTGCGTGCCTCTTTCGCCCTTTGAGCTAA
Source organism: Vibrio sp. 1751 (assembly GCF_033339895.1). NCBI lineage: Bacteria > Pseudomonadati > Pseudomonadota > Gammaproteobacteria > Vibrionales > Vibrionaceae > Vibrio > Vibrio sp. 1751. The sequence continues at coordinate 11,735 of NZ_JAWOVM010000074.1, read as the reverse complement.
TTTCTTATCTTCATTGTGTTGAGGCAATAAGTCCTTAAGCATAGCATTATCCAACTTGCGAAAATGTGCTTCTGCCCGCTTTGCTTGATAAGGATGCATACCCAGTTCTACGAGCGCTTGGCGACCGAGATCTAGCGCCCCTAAAAATGTTTCACGAGAGTAATTCTCTACACCATGACTCATTAACTGGTAAGCCTCGACACGGCTTCTTGCTCGGGCTAACAACTTAAGTTTCGGGAAGTGCACGCGACAAATGTCCACGATGGCCATCACCTCATCAGGTGAATCAGTACAAATAATCAATGCTTCCGCTTTATCAGCGCCAGCAGCCCTCAATAGGTCAATTTGTGTAGCATCGCCATAAAACACTTTGTAACCATACTTACGTAATAGGTGGATTTGGCTGGCATCACTTTCTAATACTGTCACTTTGATTTTATTGGCATACATTAAACGTCCGACGATCTGACCGAAACGTCCAAAGCCTGCAATGATAACGCGTGGTCGGCGATCCACGACTTTCGTGGTCATGCCCTCTTCTTCTTGATTCAGGGTATGAGCAAACCACTTCTTTTGTCCCATCAGCAAAAGAGGAGTCGTCACCATGGATAGACTGACCACCACCAACAGAAACGCCACTTGCTCTTTGGACAAAATGCCCTCTTGGCTCGCCGCGGTAAATATGACAAAGGCAAACTCACCGCCTTGGCTCAAAATTGCAGCCATACGGCTTCTCGCTTTGGCTCCGACACGGGCAGCTCTCGCCAATGCATACAAAACCAAACCCTTAACCACGACCAAAGCCACCACCGCACCGAGAATCTCTAGAGGATGTAATGCCAATAACCCCAAGTTTACCGCCATGCCCACCGCAATAAAGAATAACCCCAACAACAGACCTTTAAATGGCTCGATAGCGATTTCCAACTCATGGCGATACTCACTCTCTGCCAGCAAAACGCCTGCTAAAAAAGTCCCCAATGCCATCGAAAGGCCGAGCTTTTGCATCACGACCGAAATGCCAAGCACGACTAAAAGTGCAGCAACGGTAAAGAGTTCACGAACGCCGCTCATCACGACAAAACGAAATAGCGGACGTAGTAAAAAGTGACCACCAATCAACAGTGCTACCACACTGCCTAAAATAGTGAAGACATCCAACCAACTTCCACCACTATGCCCGCCTGCTAGCAAGGGCAACATCGCCAGCATCGGGATCACTGCAATATCTTGAAAGAGCAGCACCGCAAAACCAGATTGCCCCGTTTCGGTACCATTAAGCCCTTGCTCTTCAATGACTTTAAGCGCAATCGCCGTCGAGGACAGCGCCAACCCCATCCCGATCACTAAACTCACTTGCATGCTTACGCCAAACATACTGACGACACTACCAATCACGGCGGTCGTGACCACAACCTGCGCACCGCCTAAACCTAAAATCGGCCCTCGCATCTGCCACAATTTTTTAGGGTTTAATTCCAGCCCTATCAAAAACAGTAACAACACAACCCCAAGCTCGGCAAAATGCAAAATGGCATCAACGTCGCTAATTAAGCCAAGCCCCCATGGGCCAATCAACACACCAGCGAGTAAATAACCTAAAACCGAGCCAAGCCCAAGGCGCTGAGCAATCGGCACCGCAATAACCGCAGCCGAAAGAAAGACCACACTGCTTTGAAGAAACTCACTGGTGATCGCCATACTGACCTCCTCGATCTGCCGCTTGCCAGTTTTCAAGTGGGTTACTCAGCCATCCACGGTATAACTCAGCATGTTCGTAGCGTTCAATATCCGAAACATTTCTTGACCAATACAACACCAGAGGTTCAATCCAGTGCATTTGGCATAGGGCTGCCGTCAGTTCAAACGGTTGCAAGATTTGCTCAAGTGGGTATTTGTTGTACCCCTTCGCGCTGAAGGCTTCTTCTTTACCACCTGTTGTAATGACACTGCGCCAGTATTTTCCTTCTAGCGCCGCACCTCCGCCAAACGCAAAGCCTTTACCTAACACTCGGTCTAGCCACTCTTTTAATAGGGCTGGACATGAATACATATAAAGTGGGTGGTGAAATACAATCACATCGTGAGCGAGCAACAACTCATGTTCGTAATTCACATCAATAAAGAAATCGGGGTAAACACCGTAAAGATCGTGCACAGTGACGTGATCAAGCGACTGAGCTTTTTTTATCATCACTTGATTGGCAATCGAGTTATGTGGCTCTGGATGAGCATAAATGACCAGAACTTTTGGGAGAATAGACGGTGCAACAGCCAAATGGTCGTCCTTGTGGTTATTTTTATCCGTTATCAAATTGTTATACTTTTTTGTACAGCATAATGCAATTAAAGCGAATCAATCGACTTTTCCGGCCAATACCCCTACTATTCACCGCTAGATATATACCCAAGTGGCTTTAAAAACGATTGAAACCACTTCGCTATGTAACCAAGCAACGCGCACTGCGCAAAGTGAATGAAAACTTTATGATTACCTTCTCTGATATTCAGTTACTGCGTGGCGGTAAACCTCTTTTAGACCAAGCTTCTGCGACTATTCACCCTGGCGATAAAGTCGGTCTTGTGGGCAAAAACGGCTGCGGTAAATCAACGCTGTTTGCCCTACTGAAAGATGAACTGTCAATTGATGCTGGCTCATTTAGCCAACCTCAACACTGGGAGTTGGCCTGGGTCGCACAGGAAACGCCTGCGCTAGAGCGCACTGCACTGGAATACGTCATTGATGGTGATCGCGAGTACCGCGCTCTCGAAAAGCAGTTAGCTGAAGCAGAAACACAAGACAACGGAACCCTAGTTGCCGAGATACACGGTAAAATTGAAACCATTGGTGGTTACAGCATTCGCGCTCGCGCGGCAGAACTGCTCGATGGTTTAGGGTTCAGCCAAGAGCAAATGAGTTGGAGTTTGACCCAATTCTCGGGTGGTTGGCGTATGCGTCTTAACTTGGCTCAAGCGCTATTGTGTCGTTCTGATCTACTGCTACTCGACGAACCAACCAACCACTTGGATTTGGACGCGGTAATGTGGTTAGAGCGTTGGCTACAAAACTACCCTGGCACGCTGATTCTGATCTCGCACGACCGTGACTTCTTGGATCCGATCGTTGGTCGCATCATTCACATCGAGAATCAGCAGCTGAACGAATACACGGGTAACTACTCGTCATTCGAAAACCAACGCGCACAAAAGATGGTGTTACAACAAGCGATGTTTGAAAAGCAACAGAAGCAGATGTCTCACATGCAAAGCTACATCGACCGCTTCCGTTACAAAGCCTCTAAAGCACGCCAGGCTCAAAGCCGTATTAAAGCTTTGGAGCGCATGGAGAAAGTGTTACCAGCTCAATTCGATAACCCATTTAGCTTCCAATTCCGTGAGCCAGCTGCGCTGCCAAACCCAATCATGATGATGGATGAAGTATCTGCAGGTTACGGTGACAACCTCATCTTAGAGAAGATCCGCTTGAACTTGGTTCCTGGCAGTCGTATTGGTCTACTCGGCCGTAATGGTGCGGGTAAATCGACATTAATCAAGCTGCTCTCTGGTGAACTTAACGCGCAAGGTGGTGACCTAACTTACTCACAAGGCGTGAAAATTGGTTACTTCGCTCAGCACCAGTTAGAAACGCTTCACCCTGAAGAAACGCCGCTGCAACACATGATGCAAATCGCACCCGATCAAACCGAACAGCAGCTACGTGATTACCTAGGTAGCTTTGGCTTCCAAGGTGACAAAGCACTAGAAAAAGTTGCGCCGTTTTCTGGTGGCGAAAAAGCCCGTTTGGTATTGGCTTTAATTGTGTGGCAAAAGCCAAACCTGTTGCTACTTGATGAACCGACCAACCACTTAGACTTGGACATGCGCCAAGCACTTACGATGGCACTGCAAACATTCGAAGGTGCGATGGTGATTGTTTCGCACGACCGCTATTTACTGCGCGCTACGACCGATGACTTGTATTTAGTGCATGATAGACAAGTTGCTCCGTTCGACGGTGACTTAAATGACTATTACAAGTGGTTAACCGAACAACAAAGAGCGGAACGCAAAGAAGCACAAGCCGCACAGCCAGCCAAAGATAGCGCCAACAGCGCGGCAGCGAAAAAAGAGCAAAAACGTCGCGATGCAGAGTTTCGAAAACAGACAGCGCCAATTCGCAAAACGCTGACACAACTAGAAAATAAAATGGATAAGTTAGGTGCTGCACTGGCCGAAGCTGAAGAACAATTGGCGGACAACTCACTGTATGCGGCCGAAAATAAAGCTAAACTTAACCAAGTGCTGGCACTTCAAGCTTCTAGTAAGGCTGAGCTCGAAGAAATTGAAATGGAATGGATGTCTGCTCAAGAAACGTTGGAGCAGATGGAGCTAGAGTTTAATCAATGAGTAATCAACACGCTGAATACACACTCACCCTAGAACACCTTTGGCAGTTTAGTCTGCAGTTTTATGGTGTGCGAGAAGTGAAAGAGGCGTGCTTATCATTGCAAAACAACTACCACGGTAACGTGAACCTACTCCTGCTGCTCAGATGGCTCGATGAGCAGCAACTCATTTTCCAAGAAAAAGACTGGCCCTTGGTGCAAGACTGTCTAGGTAGAAGCGAAACTTTACTTCACTCCTTTCGCGACCTTCGTCGCCACCTTAAGTCTCAAGTCAATGACGCTTTGTATCGTGAGACCTTGCAGTTTGAGCTGCAACTAGAAAAGCAGCAACAAGCGGATTTGGTGGACTGCATTAACTCACTTGCACTACTCAAAAATGATGGTGACCCACTGACGTTGAGATACTGTCGTCAACTCGGTGGGGAGCATTTGCAGCAAGCCTTTGCTATTCCGGTGCCAAACATTCAACCACCAAAACGCCCATAAATCTGTAGAATACCTATAATCTTTATAAAGGATTATATTAATAAGTTCTTCAACGGACACCGAAGGACCGCATAAGAGCAGTTAGGTATGACACAATTTTTCGCAGCCGCCGGGATCAAAAACCCGCATCTCCAAACGCTTTTGCCGCGTTTTATTCGCAAAAAAGCGTTATTTACGCCGATTTGGCAAACCCTCGATACATCCGATGGCGACTTTCTCGATCTCGCGTGGAGCGAGGACCCAACCCAAGAGCCTGCACAAAAAAAGCCGATTTTTGTTTTATTTCATGGGTTAGAGGGGTGCTTCTATAGCCCTTATGCCAATGGGCTAATGAATGCATTTGCTCAATCTGGATGGCTGTCGGTGATGATGCATTTTCGTGGCTGCAGCGGTAAACCAAACAAAAAAGCACGAGCTTATCACTCGGGAGAAGTGACGGATGCTCGTTACTTCCTAGAGCACCTTGAACAACGTTTTCCTGATAATCCCAAAGTTGCAGTTGGTATTTCTCTTGGCGGTAACATGTTGGCGAATTATTTAGCCCAATATAAAGACCACCCTATTTTGAATGCAGCGACTATTATCTCAGCGCCTTTAGACCTAGCTGCGTGTGCAAACCGTATTGAACAAGGCTTTTCAAAAGTGTATCGCCGTTACCTGCTTTCTTCACTGAAACGTAACGCGTTACAAAAGCATCATCTACTGCATGGTGAGCTTGCGCTGTCCTACAACTCAATAAAACGTGTCACACGATTGTATGAATTCGATGATTTGATTACCGCACCATTGCATGGCTTCAAAGACGCACAAGATTATTACGACCAATGCTCTGGCTTAAGTAAACTACAGCAAATCACGCTACCCACACTGATCATCCATGCCAAAGACGATCCGTTCATGACCGACGATGTGATCCCGAAGTTTGTTCTGCCAGATAACATTGATTACCGTCTCTTTGAACACGGTGGCCATGTTGGCTTCCTGACAGGAACGGCGTTAAAACCTAAGTTTTGGTTGGAGGAAGCGCTGCCCGCGTATTACGAAAGTATCGCCGCAGATTACCTTTCTGCTGTATCCAAGCAACGAACGCAGTAAACTAGCCGCTCATCATAAAAGTTAGAGGTATTTATGATCATTCCATGGCAAGACATTGCGCCGGAAACATTGGAAAACTTAATTCGTGAATTCGTCTTACGCGAAGGAACGGATTACGGAACCGTCGAGGTTTCTTTGCATGACAAAATTGATCAAGTTAAAGCTCAATTGGAAAAAGGTGAAGCGGTTATCGTGTTCTCTGAGCTACACGAAACCGTCGATATTCAGCATAAAACAAAATTTTAGACCCTTCACATTTTACCGTATCCCACTCGATGACAAGGTATTGTTACGTGCTATAGTGGGATATCGACCGTGCAGTAGTAACTCTACTGCACATTACAGGTAAGTAATTTTCGACAAGGTTTGTCATGTCAGCTAAACACCCAATTATTGCGGTTACTGGTTCGTCCGGTGCCGGCACGACCACTACATCTGAAGCCTTCCGTAAAATGTTCAATATGATGAACGTTAAACCCGCATGGGTTGAAGGCGATAGCTTCCATCGCTTTACTCGCCCAGAAATGGACATCGAAATCCGCAAAGCCCGCGAGCAAGGTCGACACATTAGCTACTTTGGCCCACAAGCTAATGACTTCCCGGGATTAGAAGAGTTTTTCCGTAAGTTCGGGCATGACGGCACTGGCAGCGTGCGCCGTTATCTGCACACGTTTGACGAAGCGGTTCCCTACAATCAAATGCCAGGCACGTTTACACCGTGGCAAGACTTACCCGAAAACAGCGACGTGCTGTTTTATGAAGGGTTACATGGTGGCGTGGTCGATGGCGATGTTAATGTTGCTCAACATGTGGATTTCTTAATTGGCATGGTGCCGATTGTGAACTTAGAGTGGATCCAAAAATTCGTACGTGACACTCGCGATCGCGGCCATTCGCGTGAAGCGGTAATGGACTCAATCGTGCGCTCCATGGACGATTACCTCAACTATATCACTCCGCAGTTTTCTCGTACTCACATCAACTTCCAGCGCGTACCGACCGTTGATACTTCCAACCCACTTAATGCAAAAGGCATCCCTAGTTTGGATGAGAGTTTTGTGGTGATTCGCCTACGCGGTATCAAGAATGTCGACTTCCCATATCTGCTGGCCATGATTGATGGCTCATTCATGTCACGCCACAACACGATTGTCGTACCCGGCGGTAAGATGAGCTTTGCAATGGAGCTCATAGTTCGGCCTATCCTACAACAGCTCATCGAAACAGGGAAAATTGGCTAAAAACCTGCCTGCGAAGATGTTTACTTTTCATACCGTGATCATGTGCACAGTTTTGCTTACAAAATCTCAATCATGGCACGATTAAAATCAAGAAATCGTTTTCGAAAAAGGATACTATTTCTTACCGAAACACAAGAGAGCTTGCAGCATATAAAAAGTGCTCTTATTCTAGTAGGCCTAATTCAGGCTTAGCTAAAATATGGATAGCGCAAGCGTACCCTGCAGAGGAAGTGAGATATTATGGTTCTAGGTAAACCTCAAACCGACCCAACATTAGAGTGGTTTCTTTCACACTGTCATATTCATAAGTACCCTTCAAAGAGCACGCTAATTCACGCGGGCGAAAAGGCAGAAACTTTGTACTACATCGTTAAAGGTTCTGTTGCGGTTCTTATCAAAGACGAAGAAGGTAAGGAGATGATCCTTTCTTACCTAAACCAAGGAGACTTTATTGGTGAACTTGGTCTATTCGAGGAAGACCAAGAGCGCACAGCTTGGGTTCGTGCTAAATCTCCTTGTGAAGTTGCTGAAATTTCTTTCAAGAAGTTCCGTCAGCTTATCCAAGTAAACCCAGACATCCTAATGCGTCTTTCTGCGCAGATGGCTCGTCGTCTTCAAGTAACTAGCCAAAAAGTGGGTGACCTGGCGTTCCTAGACGTAACTGGTCGTATCGCTCAGACGCTTCTGAACCTTGCAAAACAACCAGACGCAATGACTCACCCAGACGGCATGCAAATCAAGATCACTCGTCAAGAAATCGGTCAAATTGTTGGCTGTTCTCGTGAGACAGTAGGTCGTATTTTGAAGATGCTAGAAGAGCAGAACCTAATCTCTGCTCACGGTAAAACCATCGTGGTTTACGGTACTCGTTAATCTCAAACTAGAGTGACACGAACAAAATTATAAAAGCCACCAATGGCAACATTGGTGGCTTTTTATTTGCTCATGACCAAATGAGATAGGGTGCAGCGAACACTAATGAGTAAGCTTAACAGGTTAACCCTAAAACTTAGCCATTCGTACTTTCAAAGATTTTGTCAGCTGAAGCGGCCACGAAACCTGGGTACAAATCACCATTTTCCATCGGATAGCGCTTAGCAAATTCATAAAACCCGCCAGGGATAATTTCAGTGCCTTCGCTAAAACGAACCGCTACTTTATCTGCCATGGTCGATGACTGCTCTAGCAACACCTCAGGAGTGCCCTTCACTTCACCACCATTTTCATTAATGGTAAACCCAGCGGTACGCAGATGATCGTTTACCTGCTTCACTTCTTCATATTCATTGAGTTGGTTAACGCTCACCGTGAAGTGGTTTGCTCCGTAACCATGCGCCGCAAGCCAAGATGCGTACTCACTTTCTTTAGCCAACGTTTGGTAATCAGCAAAGCTTAAATCCCACAAGCGTCCACCATGTAAGAATGCGCTATCGTTCAGCTTGTCAGCATCGACTTGTGCCACCAAATTTTTCACAATCTCTTGTAGCTCAGGCGAGCACTCTTCAACTTTTAGCTCACTAATAAATACTTTAGGTTGCTTCGGATCTGGGTGCTCATAGTGCTTAGCAACCAGCTTTTTGCTTTCGAAAACGTAATCACCACACGCCTTGTAACCAATAGCTACAAATGGCTTAGCTAGAGTTTCAATACCAAGAGGCGCGATATTGAAGGTACGTAAAGCTATATGATCATTAATCAGAGGCTCATCTTCTTGAAGCAGCTGATGCACTTTAGCCGCCGAAGGGCAAAGACGTTGAATGTAATCTTGCCATAGCGATTCAAATAACACATCGGGCGTCATAACGACTCCTTGTTACGAGATGTAGAGTTTAAAGGTAAGCGGAAGTTGGCTGCTCGTTCACAACAAAAGTTGTCCAGAATAATGAACGAGCAACCATCAACCTGTGACGGTAAATGCCAGTCAGTCAACACGCTTTTCCGAGTCTTTGCTCACTTTTCGTGTTCTGCCAACGATCACTACAACCCATACCTAAATGATGCGCCGGCAAGGTGAGCCGCAATGCATAGTTGCGACTCTATTATTAAAACTTATAGCACTACACCTGGACTCAATGTTGCAGGCAAGACAGTTTCTTGACCTTCCATTGATGCCATTGGGTACGCACAGTAATCTGCTGCGTAGTAAGCGCTTGGGCGCAAGTTACCCGACGCCCCCGGACCACCAAATGGCGCATCACCGCTTGCCCCAGTAAGCTGGCGGTTACGGTTCACGATTCCTGCACGAATGTGGTCAACGAAGTATTCCCATTCTTGGTCGTCGGTTGAAACCAAACCAGCAGATAAGCCAAAGCGCGTATCGTTTGCTAGCGCCACGGCTTTGTCTAACCCTTCGTAGCGCACCACTTGCAGAAGTGGGCCGAAGTACTCTTCATCTGGTAACTCAGCAATGTTCGTTACATCAATGATGCCTGGAGAAACAAACGCCGCCTCTCCTGCTTTCGCTTCAATCAAGCTTTCACCGCCAAGAGACTGTAGATTAGCTTGTGCATCAAGAATAAACTTGGCTGCCGCGACCGAAATTTGCGGTCCCATAAATGGCGCAGGTTCTGCAAATGGTTGGTCTACGCGAATATTGCGTGTCGCTTCAACGAGTTTGGTGATAAGCGCATCGCCTTTTTCACCCAATGGCACATACAAACGACGAGCACACGTACAACGCTGCCCAGCACTGATAAACGCTGACTGGATGATGGTGTAAACCGTGGCATCCAAATCACCATATTTATCAGAGATCACCATCGGGTTATTACCACCCATTTCTAGTGCGAGCATCTTGCCCGGTTGACCCGCAAATTGACGGTGTAATACATGCCCCGTATTTGCGCTACCCGTAAACAGTACGCCATCGATGCCTTTTGCGTCAGCGAGGGCGATACCAGTTTCTTTCGCGCCTTGAACAAGGTTAATCACGCCTTTCGGCAGACCGGCATCTTCCCATAGCTTCATTGCCAATTCACCCGTCCATGGCGTTTGCTCAGACGGTTTGAAGACTACCGTGTTACCAGCCAGTAGCGCAGGCACAATGTGACCATTTGGTAGGTGGCCTGGGAAGTTGTAAGGACCAAACACCGCCATCACGCCCAATGGGCGGTGGCGCAATACGATTTGGTTGCCTGCTGCTTCACGGCTCGCCTCACCAGTGCGGTCATGATAAGCGCGAATCGAAATGGCAATTTTACCTGCCATGGCTGCTGCTTCAGTGCGCGTTTCCCAAATCGGCTTACCGGTTTCTTTGGCAATCACTTCGGCGATTTTTTCGCTGTTCTCTTTTACTTTCTCCGCAAAAGCCAACACGATTGCCTCACGCTCTGAAAATGAACGCTTTTTCCAGTCAATAAACGCTTCACGCGCTGCAGATACCGCTTGGTTCACCTGCTCTGCCGTTGCACCTTTGCCTTGCCAGATCACTTCTTGGTTGTACGGCGACAGAGACGTAAATGCTTCACCCTGACCTTGTACCCATTCACCTGCAATCCAATGTGTCATTGTTTCTATCCTTAAATTCTGTCGTCTGTTACTGCGGAAGAAGGCGAACGAAATCCCCTTCTTCAACCGAAAGTGCATCCGCAACATCTGGTGCGATCATTACGCTCTGTGTCTCTGCGTCATACGCCGCCTTAGTGACTGTCGCACGGAAGTTCTCGAAAGATGAATTACACATCAAGAAGTCTTGTGTGCTGGAATGTTCAGAGATTTTGACTTGCGCGCGGAATGAATGACGTACCGACTCAATATTACGCAGATCACACTCAACCGTTGGGCCACCATCGAAGATGTCGACGTAGCCTCGGTTGGTAAAACCTTCACGCTCAAGCAGCTTCAGCGCTGGACGCGTGTTGTCATGTACTTGACCAATCACGGCTTGCGCTTCTGGGCTGAGCAGGTTGATGTAAATAGGCAGTTTCGGCATCAAGTCGGCGATAAAGCCTTTCTTGCCGATACCTGTCAGGTAATCTGCAAGCGTGAAATCGATAGAGAAGAAATGCTCTTGAAGCCATTGCCAGAATGGTGAATTACCCTCGTCGTCTGAAACGCCACGCATCTCCGCAAAGATCGTTTCAGAGAAGCGCTCTGGGTGCTCTGCCATCATTAGGAAACGACACTTCGACATTAGACGACCATTCAGACCTTGGCGGAATTTCTCACGCAAGAACAAGGTACAAATTTCGCTGTTACCCGTGTAGTTATTACCAAAAGTAAGCAGTTTAACGACGTTGTTAACGCCAAGCTTTGGCGACGAGTGCACGACTTTACTAATGTGATATGAGTAAAATGGGACATCCCAGCCGATAGATGCTTCGATTCCGGTGGTACCCGCAACCTCACCCGTTTCAGAGTCAAAGCCAACCATCAGGTAGCCTTCATCGCCTGGTTCTGCCACATCTGGCTTACCAAAGCTGTACTCTGAATGTTTGATTCGATTGGTTAACAGTTCTTCGTTAACCGGTAGAGATGTAAATCCGTGACCAGACTCCACCGCACAAGT
>NZ_JAWOVM010000073.1:0-21976 GCF_033339895.1 Vibrio sp. 1751 | reverse complement strand
TTTCTAATTACTTAGAGATGTGAGCGATTAGGTCTAGAACTTTGTTTGAGTAACCGATTTCGTTGTCGTACCAAGATACAACCTTAACGAATTTGTCAGTTAGCGCGATACCAGCTTTAGCATCGAATACTGAAGTGCAAACTTCGCCGATGAAGTCTTGAGATACAACTGCATCTTCAGTGTAGCCTAGAACGCCTTTTAGTTCGCCTTCAGAAGCTTCTTTCATCGCTTTACAGATGTCTTCGTAAGAAGCACCGTTAACTAGGTTAACAGTTAGGTCCACTACAGAAACGTTAGCAGTTGGTACGCGGAAAGCCATACCAGTTAGTTTGCCGTTTACTTCTGGAAGTACAACGCCTACAGCTTTAGCAGCACCAGTTGAAGATGGGATGATGTTTTGAGAAGCACCACGACCACCGCGCCAGTCTTTAGCAGAAGGACCATCTACAGTTTTTTGAGTTGCTGTAGTTGCGTGAACTGTAGTCATAAGACCAGATTCGATACCGAACTTGTCGTTAAGAACTTTAGCGATAGGCGCTAGACAGTTAGTAGTACAAGAAGCGTTAGAAACGATGTCTTGACCAGCGTAAGTGTCGAAGTTTACGCCGTTAACGAACATTGGAGTAGCGTCTTTAGAAGGACCAGTTAGTACAACTTTTTTCGCGCCAGCAGTGATGTGCTTACGTGCAGTCTCGTCAGTTAGGAAAAGACCAGTTGCTTCAGCTACAACGTCAACACCGATTTCGTCCCATTTTAGGTCTTCAGGGTTGCGCTCTGCAGTAACACGTACAGTTTTACCGTTAACGATTAGGTTACCGCCTTCAACTTCAACAGTACCGTTGAAACGGCCGTGAGTTGAGTCATACTTAAGCATGTATGCCATGTAATCTACATCGATAAGGTCGTTAATACCTACTACTTCGATGTCGTTGCGCTCTTGCGCTGCACGGAATACGAAACGACCGATACGGCCAAAACCGTTAATACCTACTTTGATAGTCATTATAGTTGCTCCACAACTTAATTTCTGATTAAAGATAACTGGTAGTAAAATTACAGAATCCAGTAAACATCTGCAAGTGATAATCGGACTTAACTTGTTTAAAGTCAAAAAAAAGCGACGCTTTTTTTAACAATTCTTTGCAAATGTACGTTTTTTAAACTTTTAACTGATTCTTCTGTAGCCCAGTTGGCGTAATATAACTGGTGAGATAAGTGCTCTTATCAAATTAATTACGCATGGTGTCCTGGTGAGAAAGTATGTGCTACAACTGTTAAGAGAAGCAAGTTTTTTGCTAAAAAAGTCAATACCAAGAACAGTAAATAAGGAGCCGAAAGTCGTGGAACAAAGCGGGAAAAAAGTGACGAAGTCAGATGAACAGTGGCGTGAGCAACTGTCTGATGAAGAGTTCCGTGTTTGCCGAGAGCAAGGTACAGAGCCTCCTTTCAGCGGTAAGCTACTGCATAATAAGGAAACTGGTGTTTATGCTTGTACTTGTTGTAATGCCCCTCTCTTTGTCTCTGATAACAAGTATGACTCTGGCTGCGGATGGCCAAGTTTTGATGCGCCTATCAACGATCAAGCGGTGCGCTATTTAGAAGATCTAAGTCACGGAATGGTACGTACAGAGATTCGTTGTGCAACGTGTGATAGCCATCTAGGGCACGTTTTTGAAGATGGCCCACAGACCACAGGAGAGCGTTTTTGTGTTAATTCTGTGTCGTTAATTTTCAACAAATCAGAATAATAACGACAAAATTGTGCTCGAGATGTTTTATCCTTTCAGGATGATTCATGCTCAACGGTGATCTGAGTGTCGCTCGACTTAAATAAAAACTCCCGCTCATTGCGGGAGTTTTTCGTTTATATCTCACTGGGTATCATTGCTGGGGAATAGATACCTTTCTCTATGGCTTTCGCCACCGATTCGGCTAATTCATCCAACTGCTTATATCGCTCTGGATGACTGAAATTGAACATACGTTGGAGCTGCTTTTCATCAGCAAGCAGTACGTCGAATCTCTTCGCGACCATTGCCCATAGATACGCTTGCTCTTTGTCTCCAAGCCCCTGATGAATACTTGCCATTGACTTGAGAATGACCGGATTGATGTTGTCTTCATCAGATAAAGACAACGCGTTATTAAGAAGCTCCAGGGTTTTCTTGGTATCTCGGTTGGTATAAAAAGTGGCTAATGCATATTGCATCTCAGCATTATTTAATTGGGGAGACCCTTCCATTTGTAAAAATGCGCGCCGAGCTTGAGTATCTCCCGTTTGAGACCATAAGAAATACAAAGTAGCCGGGTCTTCTGAGCCTTTTAACTCGTTTACAATGCGCTCTAGCTCATCAATACTGTGTACCAATGCATTAAAGCGTTGTCTTTTGAGAGCACTTTGATCAATAGGGGTGATCTGGGAGGCGAGTTCTAAGCATTTCCTATATTCAGCGACCAGACCGTATTCGATGATTTGGTTTGCTTCCGATGGGTTTTTCAATTGCTCAAACCGATGCCAAACCAAATTTGTTCTTGGAATTCGACATTGGCCGTCATCCATATTGAGCTGCTCGCAACGCAGTTCTGGTGTTTTTTGGCACAACTCTTCGGTTGTCACGTTACCTTCAAAACAGCCCGATAGCACAAAACATGCGAGGCTGAGAAGTAACCAGTTTGTTCTTTTCATGGCTTTGCTTGTGATCCGTTACACCAATTCATTTTCGTATTCTTGACTCAGTTTCTTAACCCGTTATGTTCTGTAAATAGAATGTAATAAGAAGGTACACTATGGACGCAGAACAACTATTACAAGCGATGACTCCAGAAGTTTATGATCGCTTAGTCTATGCAGTAGAAACGGGAAGATGGCCTGAGGGTACAACACTTTCTAAAGAGCAGCGAGATTCGTGTATGCAAGCTGTGATGTTGTATCAATCAAAACATAATACTGATGCGCAGCATATGACGGTTGCAGCCGGTGGTGAAATCAGTTTTAAATCAAAACAAGAGCTTAAAAAACAATTCAGCGGAGAAGAGAGCGATATTGTTCGTGTGAATCCGAACATTGATTAATCCTTACGCCTTATTTCTCAAAATTTTATTATTTTGATTTTGAAAGAAAAAAGCCCAAATTGTATTGGGCTTTTTAGATCGCAGAAAGCTTGAACTTACAGGCTCATTTCACCACGCAGTACTTGTTGCATTCTCTCTTTTACTTCTTCGTAAGAAAGGTTTTGGCTTAGAAGGTAGTGTAGTTTTGCCAGCGCCGCTTCGGGCGTCATGTCAAAGCCACTGATAACACCAGAGTCTGCGAGCGCACAACCTGTGGCATATCCGCCCATATTCACTTTACCTGCCAAACACTGAGTTAGGTTTACGACAATAACGCCGCGCTCAGAGGCTTCTTTCAGGTGACCAAGCAGCTCAGGGTTTTGAGGAGCATTGCCGACACCAAAAGTCAGAAGAATCATCGCATTCACGGGCTGACGAAGCGTGTTGCGGATAACTTCGTGTGAAATACCAGGGTACATGGTGATCACACCGATTGGTTGTGGCGTGATGTTGTGAACCTTAAACTCACCTTCTGGTTGTGCACCAACGGTTACGCTGTTGCTAACTTGAATATTGATCCCAGCTTCCAATAGTGGAGGAAGGTTTGGTGAAGTAAAGGCATTAAAACCGTCAGCATGAGATTTTGTGCTGCGGTTACCACGCATCAATTGATTATTGAAGAACAAAGTTACTTCGTTGATCGGGTAGTTTGCCGCAATATGTAGCGCGTTTAATAGGTTTGCTTGGCCGTCAGAACGCAGCTCTGCGAGAGGGATTTGTGAACCCGTTACAATCACTGGCTTACCAAGGTTTTCAAGCATGAAAGACAATGCTGACGCTGTGTACGCCATGGTGTCAGTACCATGTAGGATAACGAAACCATCGTATTTGTCATAGTTGTCACGAATATCATTCGCAATCTGCTGCCAGTCAGCAGGTGTCATATCTGATGAGTCAATCAGAGGGTCGTATTCGTGGATGGTGTAATCCGGCATTTCAGGACGATGGAATTCGGGCATGCTTGCTAATTGCTTTTCCATAAAGCCAGCAACAGGCACATAGCCGTGGTCGGATTTTTGCATTCCGATGGTACCACCGGTGTAAGCGATGTAGATGTGTTTTCTAGTCATCGTTTTTTCTTTCGTGTAGGGGAACAGAGGCGGGGATTATATACCTAAATAACCTTGAGATGCGAGGCTATACGCACAGCATCAGAAAGTCATCTGAGGAGATGCAAAGCCTAATAAAAAGGGCACTTCAAGTAGAAGTGCCCTTTGTAATATTAATGGAAAAACTACTGCACTTGGCAGTTCAAACAAAATGCGTATTGACCTTTAGGATCGTTGAAGCTTTGGAGCAAGCTTGCGTCTTGTTCGAATTGTTGAGCTACGGGTTGAAGACTTTTTGGTAGCAAGCTTGTTGCATCAATACCTAGAGAGACTTTTACCTGTTTCATAAACTCTTGTAGAAATAGTTCAGTAGGTGAAAGAGGCTCTTCTACCCAGTAAATGCCGTAATCGGTTACGTTCGCTAGTTTCGCCGCTAGCTCTACAGCATCATCAAAGTCACCCATTTGATCGACAAGACCAAAGGATAGTGCATCTTGGCCAGTCCAAACTCGACCTTGAGCAACTTTGTCAACTTCCTCTAGAGACATATCGCGATTCTCGCCAACTAGAGAAATAAAGCGCTTGTAACCGTGTTCGATACCTAATTGGAACACTTGAGACGCGCCCTCAGAAAGGCCAGTGGTAATACCGTCACCTGAGAACGGCGATGTGCCAACGCCATCAGTATTAATACCTAACTTGCTAAAGCCTTTTTCAAACGTGGTGATGACACTAAATATACCAATGGAGCCCGTCAGGGTTGTTGGCTGAGCAACGATTTTGTCTGCGCTCATTGAAATCCAATAACCACCAGAAGCGGCCAAACTCGACATGGATACAACAACCGGCTTACCTGCTTGCTTCAGAGCTTCTACTTCGTTACGAATCACTTCAGAAGCAAAGGCACTGCCTCCTGGACTATCTACTCGTAATACGACCGCTTTCACTTTTTCATCATTGCGTGCTTGACGCAGCAAGCTTGCGACCGTGTCACCACCAACAGTTCCGCGAGGTTGTTGACCGTCCATAATCGCGCCACTGGCTAGAACAACGGCGATGTCGTGCTGAGGTAGTGTGTAATCGGGACGAATCGTTGCAAGGTAGTCGTAGTAACCAATCGCGTTGTAGCTGTCTTTGCCGTCACTACCAAACTGTTTTGCAAATAGAGTGCGAATGTCTTGGCGTGTCGCAAGTTCATCCACTAGCCCCAGTTTGACTGCGAGCTGAGCAATATCGCCATTTACAGACTTCATCTCGTTAATCAGCTCATCCATGGTTGGATTAAGCACTTTCGCATCAATGTTTCGGTTTGTTGTTACGTCATCAACAAAAGCACTCCACAATTGAGTAACCCAGCGTGTTGCTGACTCTTTCGCCGCATCGGACATGTCATCACGAATAAACGGTTCGATAGCGGATTTATAAGTACCTACGCGAAAAACATGAGTGGAAACGTCAAGCTTTTCAAGTAACGTTTTGTAGTACATTGAGTAAGCGCTGTAACCTTTAATCAATACACCACCATCAGGTGCCAGATAAACTTTGTCAGCGTAACTTGCCAAGTAATATTGGCTTTGGTTGTAGAAATCACCTACGGCGTAAACGGGTTTGCCTGACGCTTTAAATTCGTTCAACGCTTTCGCGATGTAACGTAGTTTCGTGAGATTTGTTTCTGGCATGTCTCGCAGTGCTAGCACTAATCCAGATACTTTAGGATCGTCTTTCGCGTAGCGAATAGTATCAACGATATCGAAAAGGACGTTTTCTTTCGGTAACTCATTACCCAAAAGGGAACCAGCAAAAGAGTCCATTGGGTTTACATAACGTCTTTGTTCGACAATTGGGCCTGAAAGGTTCATCACCAATGCCGATTCTTTTTCGACGACAGGTTGACCGTCTCCGGTATAAGTAAAGGCAAAGTAGAAAACGGCAATCATCAGCAAGAAAATTAGGTTTGCCAGTGCGAGTCTGATGAAAGTGATACTTTTCCATATCCCTTTAAATATCAAACCAATAAATTTGAAGAGTTTTTTCATCTTGTCTCCATAACGAGATAGTTACGCCGAGTCTAACAAAGTATGGGTTCTTATCTCTAAGATCTCAAAAGATAACATTTTTTTAGCTTATCACGACCACTCAACAATTGGCATATTTTCACACGAGATTGATCGGTGTTACAAAAATGTAAACGCTTGTTTGATTTTTTGGTTGAGCAGGCTTAATCTGGTCAGACCATGATAATAACAATGGATGTTAAGTGATGTCTGCCATGTACCCAAACCTATTAAAGCCACTGGATCTCGGTTTCACACAATTACGAAACCGAGTTCTGATGGGATCAATGCACACGGGCTTAGAAGAGCACAAAGAAGGATTACAGAAGCTCGCTGCTTTTTATGAAGAACGCGCGAAAGGCGGTGTCGGACTGATTGTAACCGGAGGTTTTTCTCCTAACTTACGCGGTCGTTTACACCCGTTGAGTGCTGAATTCAGCAAGCCAAAACATGCTAAAGCCCACAAAGTTGTGACAGAAGCGGTGCACAAGCACGGTGGTAAAATTGCGTTGCAAATTCTCCATGCTGGGCGTTATGCAATGCATCCATTCTCGCAAAGTGCATCTGGCATTAAAGCGCCAATTGCAAAGTTTGCTCCGAGTGAAATGAGCGACCGCCAGATAAAGAAAACCATCGACGCGTTTGCTAATAGTGCGGAGTTAGCACAGCTTGCTGGTTATGATGGCGTCGAGTTAATGGGCTCGGAAGGTTACTTGATAAACCAATTCTTATGTAAACGTACTAATATGCGTTACGACGAATGGGGTGGCAGCTATAAAAAACGTATGCGTTTTCCGCTAGAAATTGTTAAAGCGGTACGCAAGGCGGTAGGTGACAAGTTCATCATCATCTTCCGTCTTTCTATGCTGGATCTTGTCGAGCAGGGCAGCACTTTTGAAGACGTTATCGAATTGGCGAAAGCACTTGAAGAGGCTGGCGTCACGATTATTAATACGGGTATCGGTTGGCATGAGGCTCGAATTCCGACAATTGCGACTCAAGTACCACGCGGTGCGTTTACATGGGTTACGGAAAAAGTTAAACCTCACGTTTCGGTTCCTATTATCACTTGCAACCGTATAAATACGCCAGATGAAGCAGAACGTATTTTATCTTCAGGTCATGCCGACATGGTTTCGATGGCGCGCCCATTCTTGGCCGATCCTTACTTTGTTGCTAAAGCCGAACAGGAAAAAGCGCAGCTTATTAATACGTGTATTGGTTGTAATCAGGCGTGTCTAGATAACGTGTTTAAAGGTAAGCGCGCCAGTTGCTTAGTGAACCCTCTAGCGTGCTATGAAACCGAAATTGTTGTTGAACCAGCCTTTAAAAAGAAAAACATTGCAGTTGTTGGTGCTGGCCCTGCGGGCTTGGCTTGTGCGACCACACTGGCTGAACGTGGCCATAAGGTTGATTTGTTCGAAAAGAACGACCGCATCGGTGGTCAGTTCCGTCTTGCGATGCAGATCCCTGGTAAGGAAGAGTTTCGAGAGACGATACGATATTTCGCTAACCGTATTGATGAAACAGGCGTGAATCTGCACTTATCGACGGAAGCGAACTATGACTTACTCACAGAGTACGATGAGATAGTGATGGCATCGGGTGTTGAGCCACGTAAAGTCAATATTGATGGAATTGATAACCCAGAGAAAGTCGTCGACTATCAAACTCTCATTCGAGACAAAACGCCAGTCGGTGAGAAAGTGGCTATCGTTGGTGCTGGTGGCATTGGCGTAGATGTCGCGACCATGCTCACAGAGCCAGTTGGACAAACGTTGGATGACTGGTTGCATGAATGGGGAATCGACAAAGAGATGTCTCAGCCGGGTGGTTTATACCCTTACCCTGATGCGGTCAGCGATAAAGAAGTCTGGGTACTTCAGCGTCGTAAAGGTCGTGTAGGTAAAGGTCCGGGTAAAACGACAGGTTGGATCCATAAACGTACCCTTGAAAAACGGGGCGTACATTTAATCGGCGGCGTGTCTTACGATAAAATTGATGATCAAGGTTTGCACATTCATGTAGACGGAAGCGCGCAGGTACTTAATGCAGACAAAGTTATCATTTGTGCTGGGCAAGAGTCTGTACGTCCGTTTGAAGATAAATGGTCTGAACTTGGAGAGAAGATTCATATCATTGGCGGAGCTGACCATGCGGGTGAACTTGATGCTGTGCGTGCGATTCGTCAAGGTGTTAAATTGGCGGTAAAACTCTAGCCTTTTAATGTGTGTTTACCATAAAAGCTGCGCTTTGAGCGCAGCTTTTTTGTATAGAACTAGTCACTGATATCTGGCAGTTGTTTGGCCATTACCACGCCAGCAAAAGTAATAAAAGAGAACACTAACACCACAGCTGAAAGGCTCAAGAAGTTCGACATAACACCAAGAGAGCTCATTAGAAGCAGCATTATCCCAACCACTGTGTTACTCACGGCTACATAGCTCGTCCGTTTGTCACCTTCTGCGATATCAACTAAATAGGTTTTTCGTCCGACTCGTATTCCGTCGTGGGCAATACAAACACAAAAGTAAAGCAGAGGAATCACGAATAGGAAGCTTTGGCTAGCGGTGATCCATGTATCGTAAACAAATAACACAATACCAAGTAGCGCGCTCATCATTGCGCCGATGACCATCACACTGCGGCTAGAGCGATCGGACATTCTTCCCCAGAAAGGACCTGACACAAAGGAGGCCAAGCCACTCGCAAACATAAAGAGAGCTAGCACCCAGAGCTGTCCACCCAGAGATTGCTGTGCCAGCACAACGTAGTACGGTGCACTCAGCGCAGAACATAAAAATAGTGTCCGCGTGATAACGAATCGACGAAAGGTCACGTCTGTCTTAAGTAACGCGAGTTGTTTAAATGCTTCGAGGACGCCATTTCGACCACCGTCTACCTCACCGGCATACTCATTAATTCGCGCATAGACGAATGCCGCGATGAGCCATATGACGCCCGCTAAGCCTAAACTCAGACCGTAAAAGCGCTCTGTCGGCTCTACGTCCCATAACCAGGCTAGTGCCAGAAGGCTAGCGAAAAGCAGCGTAACCAGGCCAGCAGCGCTTGAAGACCAGCCGTTGACTTGACCTCGTTGGTTTTTAGGGATGGTTTTGCCCAATACATCTTTTGATGCGACGGAATTTAAACCGCGTGAGAGGCTGAAGATCACAAGACATGCAATCACACCATAACCCGCAGCTGCTCCTGTTAGAGTTAATGCGACCAATCCGATTGCAAATATGGAAAGAGCCTGCAAGATGCTGCCAATTACCCAGACCCATTTTCTTACTGGAATGCGTCGGATGTAGTGCGCGATGCTAAGTTGTGGGATAAGGGATCCTGACTCACGAATAGGAACCAGCCAACCAATTAAATAAACCGGTGCCCCGAGACTTTGTAGTATCCACGGCAACGTGACTTTAGGGTTGATTAACGCATCGCCGACCTTCGTTAAAAACTGAGCGAGAATGATTTTAAGAAAGTTGCCGGGAACTTGATGACAAGCTGATTCAGGAATCGCCTTACAGGCACGGGCATCTTCGTCATTAACGATCTTTTCGTAAATGCTGTTTTGTTTGTCCTTGTTCATCAACCTGCCTATGTTCAACTTATTCATTTCGCGAATAAATTAACATTAAACCCAGATTGATGTTAAGTGAAGCACGTTATCAAGCCCACAGAAAACCGGTTGTTATTCGCAGGAGCAGATTGTGCTAAAGTGGCGTAAACAAAATAACAACGATATTCAATAAGGATTCTTTCATGGACGCTCTCGATCTTTTGCTCAATCGCCGATCTATCGCGAAGTTATCCGCGCCTGCTCCAGAAGGTAAAGCACTTGAGAACATCATTCGTGCTGGCCTTCGTGCGCCTGACCATGCGGGATTAACCCCTTGGCGTTTCGTTATCGCACAGGGCGATGGTTTGAAAAAACTGTCAGATATATTGGTAAAAGCGGCAGAAGCTGAAAATAGTGATGAAGCGGTGGTCGAAAAGGTAAAGAATGCCCCATTTCGCGCACCAATGGTGATCACGGTGATTGCTAAAGTAACAGAACATGAGAAAGTACCAGCACTAGAGCAACACTTATCTGCGGGATGCGCTGTACAAGCGATGCAAATGGCAGCCGTAGCGCAAGGCTTTCAAGGGTTTTGGCGCTCAGGTAAGTGGATGTTCCATCCAGAAGTTCATCAAGCATTTGGTTTAGAGGGTGACGATGAGATTGTTGGTTTCTTGTACTTAGGCACGCCTGGTTGTACACCGATGAAAGTTCCTGAGCGTGACCTTTCTCAGTTTGTTGAATTCCTATAACTAAAAACTTAAATAAACTGACTGTTTATTTATACAGTTTTTCTTGATTTATTAGGGCTACATTCGATAATGTGGCCCTAATTATATTTATTTCCAAAACGTTATGTCTCGTCTGTTTATTGCTGAAAAACCAAGTTTAGGCCGTGCGATTGCCGCTGCACTGCCAAACCCTCAAAAGAAAGATCAAGGATTCATCCGCTGTGGGAACGGGGATATCGTTACTTGGTGTATCGGCCACTTACTCGAACAAGTCGAACCCGACGCTTACGATGAGCGTTATAAAAAGTGGAATATGGCAGATTTACCAATTGTTCCGCAGCAATGGCAGCTCAGACCGAGGAAAAGTGCAAGTAAGCAATTAACAGTGATTCGTAAATTGCTCAAAGAAGCTAACGAAGTCATTCATGCAGGAGACCCAGATCGAGAGGGTCAGCTGTTAGTTGATGAAGTTCTGGACTATTGCAAGTTATCTAAAACCAAGAAGGAATCTACACAGCGTTTGTTGATTTCCGACTTGAACTTACCTGCGGTTAAACGTGCTCTCAGCTCTATGCGCAGTAATCGCGAGTTTATCCCACTTTCAGTTTCAGCATTGGCCCGCTCTCGGGCTGATTGGCTGTATGGTATGAACATGTCTCGTGCTTATACCTTGCTTGGTCAAAAAGCAGGGTATCAAGGTGTTCTCTCGGTAGGGCGAGTGCAAACGCCAGTTCTTGGCTTAGTGGTGCGTCGTGATGAAGAAATCGAAAACTTTGTCCCGAAGGACTATTTTACCCTACATGCTCTGATCCCATATCAAGATGCCAATGGTACTTTTGATATTCGTGCTCGTTGGAAGCCAAGTGAGGCATGCAAGCCTTGGCAGGACGAAGAAGGTCGAGTATTAAACCGTAAGTTGGTAGAAAATGTTGCAAACCGTATTGCAAATCAACCCGCAAAAGTGACAGAGTCGGAACAAAAGCAAACCAAGCAATCAGCACCATTACCTTATTCGTTATCTGCTTTACAGATCGATGCCGCGAAGCGCTATGGTATGAGTGCGCAACAAGTACTAGATACTTGTCAGGCATTGTATGAAAAGCACAAGCTGATCACTTACCCGCGTTCAGATTGTCGCTATTTACCAATGGAACACTACTCACAAGCAGGGATGGTGACAACTGCTATTGCGAATAACGCAAAAGAGTTGCAAGTTGCCGTTCAGGGAGCAGACTTAACATTAAAGTCCAAAGCCTGGAACGATAAAAAAGTGGATGCGCACCATGCGATTATCCCTACACCGAAGCAAGCTAATGTGAATGCGCTTTCCGGCAATGAGATGAAAGTGTATCAATTGATTGCGCGCCAGTACCTCATGCAGTTCTATCCGGCGGCGGTTTACGCAGAAGCGAAATTGGTTTTCGATATCGCTGGTGGTACGTTTGTCGCGAAAGGTCGTCAGTTAGTTTCGCCGGGTTGGAAAGCGCTAATGGGCAAAACTGACAAGGAAGATGAAGGTATTGATGCCGTGCCACCGCTACCCGAAGGCACCGTGTTAACTTGTCGTGAAGGGGAAATAAAAGACCGAAAAACCGAGCCACCAAAGCATTTTACCGAGGCATCGCTGTTGCAAGCGATGACCGGGATCGCCCGTTATGTTGCGGATAAAGAACTGAAAAAAATCCTTCGTGACACTGATGGGCTAGGCACGGAAGCGACTCGCGCTGGTATTTTGGACACGCTGTTCAAACGCCAACTGCTTACGCGTCAAGGTAAGTCAATTCTCAGTTCTCCTGCGGGAAGAGGTCTCATTCATGCCTTGCCAGAAGATTCAACATACCCTGATATGACGGCTCATTGGGAGCACCAGTTACAAGGTATGGCAGAGAGAAATCAAGCATATCAGCCGTTCATGCAAGCACTGGAACAACGCATTGATAGCTTGATGGCACAAGTAAAAGCAGGGCCTATCCCTGATTCATTACGTCATCTACCCAAGGTGGAACGTCCTGCGTTTAAACGTAAAAAGCGCAGTTATTCAAAGAATGGTGGCGCGACTAAATCTCGTGCAACCAAAGGTAAGCAGGCATAGGACAAGCGCGGCGTAATTAAACTCCGCGCATGCTTGAAAATAGATTACTCGAACAGATCACCGTGGTTTTGGATCGCGCCTCTTACTTCACCTTGAGTTAACACGCGTTTGTCCAGTACCTCTTTCACCTGGTTGCCCAAGTCAACTAATGTATCTCGATTCGCTTGAGTTTGGCGTTTACCAGCACTTCTCAAGCAGTAATTTAGTTCGTGCTCTTCGCTAAAATTAACCAAATCCCTATCTGCTGCCATCGTGCTTTCTCCTTATTTGTTCTACTTTTTCCTAAGTCTGGATTGGATGTAGATAAATTCAAGTTAGATTGCACGAATTATGCTGGTGGATCACTGATGAACATTATGTTTGCCAACCAAGTCACGATTATGAAGCCTGGCTTTGATGATATTTGGTTTAGTGATGGTTGTGTCTTAATGCTGCTACCAAGGTAACTCAGTACCATCGTAGTTAATAAATCGACCTGAAAGCTGCGGTGTGCTCAGCTCTATCACGTTCGCTAGGCCTTGTGCGGAGGTTTGCGTATCTATCAAAGCATTTGGCCCGCCCATCGCCGTTTTTACCCAACCAGGGTGAAGCGCCAAAACAGTAAACCCTTCAGGTGTTAAATCATTACTTAAGCTTTTAACAACCGAGTTAAGCGCCGCTTTCGATGAGCGATAAATATAGCCGCCACCGGACGTATTTTCGGTCATACTGCCGACTTTTGATGAGATACAAGCAATCTTTTTTATCTTGCCTTGTTGTAAGCGAGGGTAACAGTACTCAACCAGTTTTAACGGAGCAATGGTGTTTACTTCGAAGACTTTACGCCATGCTTCTACGTCAGTATTTCCAAAGCCATATCCCTTGGGGCCGTAATATCCTGCATTATTGATGAGTAAGTCGATGGCAGGGAGTTTATCGGCAAGCTTAGCGACTTGTTCGTAGTGAGTGACATCCAGTTCGTGCAAAACCAGATTACTGAATTGTGAGGCTAGAGTTTGTAGTTCTGAACTGTTCTCTAAGGAACGGCTAGTAGCATGTACTTGGTGGCCTTGCTTCAGGTACAGCTCAGTTAAGCTAAGGCCAATGCCGCGATTTGCTCCGGTAATAAAGACGGTTTGACTCATACAAACACCTATTTTTTTTTTTGATTTCAGTTGAAAGTCATTGTGTTAGTTAAGCACAATAAAATCAACCAACCACCACGCACCAACAACAAGAGATGAAAATAGGGACAGGGCACAAAGAGAGCCAAACAGTGCGCCGAGAATAGCAAAGAAAGTAGAATTCATATGTATATTAAATTTAATTGATATTGAAAATCATTATCAATTAAATTGCGTTTTATTCAACCCTTTAAGTTGATACTATTTCGTTACCATTGTTATTAAGAATTTCTCATGCTGCCATTTATCTACCACCCGATTTATTCTCAACTTGAGTTGCCAGAGGGGCATCGTTACCCAATTATGAAATACCAGTACCTCTATGAATCGGTATTGGTGCATATGGAGAAAGATAACTGGAAAGAGCACGCGCAGTTTTTCCAGCCCGAAGCATTAACTGTTGGGGAAGTAAAACGTGTTCATGACGAGGAATACGTCGAGTTACTTGTTAGTGGAAACATGCCAGCTGCGAAGATGCGCCGAATAGGTTTTCCTTGGAGTGAGTCTCTCATTACCAGAACGCTAACTTCAGCAGCGGGCACGGCTCTGACCGCAAAAAAGGCACTTGAGTACGGTGTGGCCATTCATTTGAGTGGTGGGTATCACCACGCACACAAAGAGTTTGGCAGTGGTTTTTGTTTATTTAATGACTTAGTGATCGCGGCCAGGCAAGCGCTCGAAGTCGAGCATGTCGATAAAGTATTGATCATTGATAGTGATGTTCACCATGGGGATGGAACAGCAACTTTATGTGACGATGAGCCAGATATCATCACGCTTTCTTTCCACTGTGATAAAAACTTCCCAGCGAGGAAGCCTCAGTCTGACCTCGATGTGCCTTTGGTGCGAGGGACAGGTGATGAGGATTTTTTAATGGCGTTTAAAGAAGTGGTCGATATGGCACTTAATCTTCATCGCCCTGATTTAGTTATCTACGATGCTGGTGTCGATATACATCAAGACGATGAGCTTGGATATTTTGATGTTTCGACGCAAGGGATTTTAGAACGTGATAGATTTTTAATGCAAACAGTGAAATCTCGAGGTATCCCTGTCGCAGCTGTCGTTGGAGGTGGATATCGAACGAATCATGCTGACCTCGTCCCAATCCATTTGCAGCTTATCAATGCCGCTAAAGAAGTCTTTATTGATGAGTAGATACAACTAGATGTAAATATCAAATTGATCCAACACTGGAACGAACGAAAAGGGCATTAATTTTTTGTGGGTTCTTTCGGAGTGTGGCGGAGTGCTTAGTTGCGTTCAAGAAGTGGTAAGTGATTTGTACAAATCTTTTTAAGTCTGGAGATGCGAAAAAGCCCGCTAATTTCTTAGCGGGCTTTTTCTAAAAGTGGCGGAGAGATAGGGATTTGAACCCTAGATACGCTATTAACGTATGCCGGTTTTCAAGACCGGTGCTTTCAACCACTCAGCCATCTCTCCGTTGTTGAGGCGCATAATATAAGGCTTTGAAAATGTTGTAAACCCCTAGTTGAACTGATTGGATGTTTACTGCGCAAATTTGTGGTTTGTGTTGTTTAAATAAACAAAAACTCCCCAAAAAGGGGAGTTTGAATAGTATATGGATTGCTAGGTATTAATCGTTTTTAGAATAAAAACGCTGTAACTCAGTTAAACCTTGCATCAAAACTGGCAACTTCGGTGCATCATCTCGAAGTCGTTTGTAGTTTTTGTCATACAGCTTGTAGTTGCCAAACTTATCGATCACTGTGGTTTGTGAGCTAGTAATTAAGGCAAGCTCGCGAGTATCGCCCGCCAAGATCCAGCGACGACGACTTTCATCGAATAGGTTGCGACCACTACTGTAATCATATGGGTTGGAAGATACGCCGAGCATATCTTGCAACAGTGTAACTGAGAGGTCCAAGTGACTTGTGCTGTGATTAAATTCGCCAGCTAGCATTCCAGGCCAATGGATCACCATCGGAACTTGTAATTGATAACGGCTGTAGTTGCTGTTTGCTCCCCAGCTGTTCGTATTGGTTTCGTTAAATTCACTACCGTGATTAGAAGTGATGATTACGATGGTGTTTGTCAGTTGTCCCGTCGTTTCTAGTTCATCAATAATACCGGCGATAGTTCTATCCGCCGACTTCACTGCATATTCATAAGCTTTCTTGAATCGCTCACTTGCGGGCATTTCTTCGTCATTATTTGAAGGAATCGATTCAAAATTATCAACGGTGGTGACTTCGATGTAACTAAACCATGGCTGACTTGCTTTCTCTGCTAACCATGTATTCCAGTTTGCGATAGATTGTTTATCGGTATGAGCTTGCGTGCCATCTAGGTCTTCCGCTAAGTTCAAGTCGCGGAAAATAATTTCTGAGTAGAGATCATCTTCAAACCCACTGCCACTGAATAAACCAAAGTTGTAGCCCTGATCTTTCAGTACATCGAGCAATACTGGGGAAGCACCTTGCGCCTTGATGCTTGATGCATAACTGGTCGGTAAGCCATAGAACAAACCAAAGGCCCCGTATGTATCATTACTTGAGCTGTAATGATTACGGAAGTTCTGATTGTTTTCAGCAAACTCATAGAGGTTAGGCATCTCTTCTTGGTTCAGCGCATCCGCTCGTAAATTGTTTATGCTGATCATCAACACATTGAGCTTATTAACTCGGCGGTTAAACTCAAGCTTTTCAAGAGGGTAGTTGACTAACTCTACGTTGCCTTCGTTTTCTGCTAAACGTTTTAGATATTCCTCACGGTCAAGTAGACCATGTTTTTCCATAAAACTCTTCGCTGTCATCGGGTAAGACAACGGGAAGTTTGAACGCTGGCTAGTAATTGGGTTGTAAAAATACGCATCTGCCCAAATGTAAACCAAATGGCTGGTCATAAAGCTGAGGAAAAAGACGGCCGCGAGAGGGCGTCCTACGTGCTTATGAGATAGTTTGCGCTGTTTTCGCCATACCCATTCGGATAGTGCGAGTTGAATAAGGAAGATCAGCGGCATCACAACAAATAAATGTTGTAGGTCAGTGCTGAGTGCACTTTTGTCTTCGCTGAATAGTAACTCCCAGACGACGGGAGTTAAGTGCAAATTGATCGACTGATACGCTTGGGTATCAATTAATAATATGGTTTGCCCAACGGTTGCGAAAATCACTGCCACCAAACGGAACAATTTCCGCGATGGCAGGATAAACGTCAACGGGAATAGAACAAGCAAGTAAAGTGCGAAAACTAGAAAGCCAAAGTGACCAACCCAAGAAACCGCCAGATAAAACTGACCAAGTAACGTCTCGGGCCAAGGAGACTGAACAATGTAGCGTGTGCCTATCAACATCGATGCAACGATATTGAAGAATGCAAACCAGTGACCCCAACCAACTAGTCGAGATACACGTTCGCCGTATGAGTTTCCGCTGTCTACCATGTATGTGTTCTATTGTCCGTGATTAGTGTGTTTTTGGTGTTTCTAAAGAAGACATTAGCGCCTGAGCAAATTTTTCAGCAATCGCTTTGCGTTGTGAAGCAGCAACACGTTGATTTAAGACATTGGTTGCGATATTTCCGGCAATCATTAGCGTCAACTCAGGAGAAGCAGCATGTTTTTCAAGAACTGTTGCTACTTCAGCAAGAATTTTTTCTACTTGCTCGTCAGTATATTTAGATGTAATCGGCATAAAGACTCTAATAATGATAGTAAAAGCGGCTTATGATAACCTACAATGCCCATCAACTAAAACCTTGTAGCAAGATAAAATCACTATGAGTCTTCATCTTTCAAACGTTATTCTGCATCAACTGTGCAAAAACGATCAGGACGAGCTGGTTGTAAACTTTCGTCCAGCATCATTAGAGAACGATGCATCTACAGAAAACTTAGTCGCTGAGCTTCACCGAGTATTCCATTCTAAAGCTGGTAAAGGTTTTGGCGCTTTCCAGTCAGACAGCGAATTTCAATTTTGGCTTCAAGAAATGCGCAAAGGAGAGCGAGATTTTTACGACTTCTCACAAATTAGTGCAAATCGCTTGAAAGAAGAGTTGATTAAGTACCCATTTGCGGATGAAGGTATCTTGGTTTTCGCTGAGTATCAGAGTTTAGCAACGGACTACTTGTTCATCGGTATCTTACCAATGAATCAGAGTTTAAAAGTGACCGAAGGTTTGGACATCAGTGCGACAGATTACCTTGATATCACCAAAATGGATATTGCCGCACGCATCGACCTGTCGAGCTACGAGACCGACAAGGAATCCAATCGTTATCTGCAATACATTAAAGGACGCGTTGGCCGTAAAGTGGCGGACTTCTTCCTAGATTTTCTGCAAGCGGATATTGGCTTAGATACTAAACAACAAAACTTAGTGTTGATGCAGGCGGTGGATGATTTTTGTGCTGACTCGAAGCTAGAAAAGCAAGAAGTGAACGAGTACAAGAAACAAGTTTACGACTACTGCAATGAGCAAATTAAATCCGGTGATGAGGTTCAAATCTCAGAGCTTTCCGGAGAGCTTCCTCAAAGCCAAGATGGCACGAGCTTTATGGATTTCACCAAAGAGCAAGGGTACGAGCTTGAAGAGTCTTTCCCAGGTGATCGTGCGACGGTTCGCAAACTGACTAAATTTGTTGGAGCTGGTGGTGGTTTGAATATTAGCTTCGATAGTCTCTTACTTGGCGAGCGTATTTTTTATGATCCAGAGACGGATACCTTAACGATTAAAGGGACGCCTCCAAATCTAAAAGATCAGTTAAGTCGCAATTAAAATCATATCGTTAAATAAAGAGAGCAAACGGCTCTCTTTTTTTATGTGAATAAGAAACATCCATAGTATATGCTTGTAATTAATGGAGATATGCGAGGGGCAAGTGTTGCTGAAGCTAAAAGAAGGAATACGGCGGTTTGTTTGGTTCTGGTTCGTTTTGTGGTGTGTTTTAGCATTTGGCATTTGGCTGCAAGCCAAACAAACGATTCAAACGATTTCGACTGTAAATGAGTTAGGAAGTAAAGTTGAAGAAGTCAGGCACTTTTTTAACTTCGATCTGCCTTACCGTGTTAAACACGTCGACCAAATTTCACTGAAACTTCAGTTGGCTTATGCAGTTCGCTTACAGCTTGAAAGTGAGTTTTCTGAAGGGAAAATCACACCAGACATCACTCAATTACTTTATACGACCGACCGATTTTTAGAAAGTGCTCGAGCTTTTGTAAGAAGTGACAGTGAATTGGTTTCGTTAGCAGAACAGTTACGAAGCAGCCGTGCTCGAACAGAAAACTCTGAGCAAATTCAGGCAATGTACTATCGCTTAGGTGCGCTTGTTTTTGAGTCTGTCTTTAGTGACTCTGCAACGAATAGCGATACTTACCGTGACTTAGACCGACTTTTTATTGAATCAGAGACGCTCTCTCCCGAAGAGCGAAGCGCTCTTCAGCGCCAGCTTGCTCAAACCTCAAGCGCACTATCTGCTCAGGCACAGGGCAGTTATTTATCCAACCACCTGCTTAATCCAGATTTCCCGAACCAGTTAACTTCGATAAATGATCAGTTGGAACAGAAGCTAATGACTTTTATTGTTTGGTTGTCTGTAATCAGTGGTTTGCTCCTTTTCCTCATTTCATGGGGAGCCTTCTCCCCAAAAACGATTCAACCGATACCACTACCCAGAACCGATGATAAAAAGTCAGAGCAAGTTGGCGATGATGAAAATGGAGCTAACGCTGTTCCCTCAGCTCAGTCAGAAAATTTTCAAAACGTCCAAATGAACGAAGAAAGTTGTAATGAGGTGAATTCATCACAAGTGGAAGTAGTGGAACGTGAGCCGTACATAGATATCAATAAAATGTTAGATTCTCTGTCTGGTGACGAGGGCGCTGTGCGGATGTTACTGGAGGTCTTTATTCAGGACCACTCTGGCGATGGCACTAAAATGTATCAGCTGTTAGAAGAGGATAAAGAGCAAGCGCAAAGAGCCGCACACAGTCTTAAAGGGGTCTCAGGGAGTTTAGGTGCAATGCCATTGCACTGTATTTCGGGTGATATTGAACTGTTGATTAAACAAGGGCAAAAAGTGCCGGAAGAGAAGTTGGCATGTTTAGATGATGTCCTAAAACAAACCATACTTTTTGCTAATAATGTTCTCAATAGTGAAAAGATAACAGAAGCGCTAACAGATTGATATTGCTCTGACTTAATGTCATAAGAGTTGAGGTAATAAAGGCTCGAACTATATGACTTAGTTCGCTTTATTCCTGTTCTATACAATTTGTTAAAGGTGTTTTCATGTCCGTTCGCCGAATGTCTTCAATGATGTTGATAGGGCTGGTTATGATGCTTTCAGGGTGTTCCCTGCTCGAAGTCAAGATCGAGAGTCAAACCGTCCCTCTTACCAAACAAGAGCTCAATATGCGTCTTTTGACTCGTGAGTATGCGCAGCAGTTTTTTGCTCAGGTTGAGCAAGCAGCAGACGCACTACACGAACAATATGAGCCTCATGATAAAGTTCATCAATCTTATATTTTACTTTGGAAGATAAATGCTGAAGAAGGCATCCAAGCTTCTGCATACCAAGTGTCCCCAATGGCTGCACTGATTGATACATGGACTTTCACGCTACAAATGGAACAGTTCTTTACTACCGCTTCTGGTAATGAGCTCTTTGCGTCTGATGAGGCCAAGTTAGTTTCCGTTTATTTAGCGAAAGAGGTAGATAAACTGGCTCAATCTTTATTGAAGAAAGAAGCATACATCAAGACACAAACGTTTGTTGCAGAGTTCGCCAAGCAGCATCCATTCGCTGATTTAAGCATGATTAGGACTCCGGCTTACCGTAGGTGGTTAGATGCAAACCAAATTAGCGAAGAGGAAGCCGTTACAACGCTAGGCACGATGCCAGAAGCACTTGGGGATGTCTCTGATCGTCTAAGTCTGGTATCAGAGCAGACACCAAAAATTATGACGTGGAAAGCGCAGTTGTTGGCCTTGAATAGCTCTGCCAGTATCGAAAAAGTCAATGCGGCGCTCAATAGTTTGCAAGTTACCGCTGATTCGATGAGGGATTTTATCGATAACAACCCAGAGTACATGCGTTATTTGGCAGAACAAATGGCGCTGGAGTTACAACCTTTGGTTGACGATATCGATCAAAGGACGGAGGCGCGTTTATCTCAGTTGGGTGAAGAACGCCAAGCTATAGAGCTGATGGTTGCCAGAGAGCGCCAAGAAATCGCACAGATCATTACCCATGAGCGCGAGAAGTTTGCTCAAGATATGGATCGAGTGTCGCAAGAGGTTGTGAATCTCGCAATGACTAAGCTGATTGAACTTGTCAAAAGTACCATCATCTACTTTATTCTGTTCATTGCCGTTATATTCTTTGCACCGCTTGGCTTGGGCTATTGGTTTGGGAAGCGTGCAGCCGTGAAAACGCTAGTCAAACAAAGCTAACGATTTGTTTTGGAAATAAAAAAAGAGCGCTTTAAAGCGCTCTTTTTTAGTATTGAATTCGAAAGGGAGGTTCTTCCTATCTCTGCGAAGTTAAGCGGTTTGCTGCTTTAATTCGCCTTCAGCTTCTTCAACTGCTTCTGCTGTTGGTTCGCACTTATCAACAAACCAACCCATGTAAGAAGTGAAGATCGTTACGATGATACATACAAAACTCAGCCACATGAACGGGGCATAAGACAGTGTAGCAACACCCAAAATACTGGCCATGTAGATACCGTTGTCACTCCAAGGGACCATACCTGAGGTTAGCGTGCCGCCAAATTCTGCGTTACGAGACAAATTCTTACGTTTGTAGCCTAGACGGTCATAGTTCTTCGCACAGATTTTTGGGGTCAGGATAAGTGAAACGTACATCGCTGAACCAAATACGTTGCCCATAAAGGCCGTACCAATTGTGCTTGTTGCCAATGAACCTGCACTTTGAACGCGTTTTTCAAACAGCTTCGCGATAGTCTCTAGCACGCCTACTTTATCTAGTAGACCACCAAAACCAAGGCCAAATACGATAACCGCTACCGACCCAAGCATTGAAGACATGCCGCCACGGTTAAGGATTGAGTCAATGAAATCTACGCCAGATGAGATTGCAAACGGAGCCCAAGCCGTGTTGAACGCGGTTAGGAAATCGACATCTTGGATCATCACTGCCCAAATAATACCTAGCAGAGAACCAAAACTGATCACTGGGAATGAAGGCATACGCATCGCTAGAAGTGACAATACGATGATCAC
>NZ_JAWOVM010000072.1:0-22687 GCF_033339895.1 Vibrio sp. 1751 | reverse complement strand
TTCAATGCTAAGAGATGGTGTTATGTGGGATACAGATAGCCTCAAAAATTAACTATTGACGCCATAGTCTCTTGTTAGAGGATGTTCGTCAGCACCGTGCTAACAATGATGTTTCGACCTTTGAAGGCTTGAAGAAAGAGCAGTTCTACAAATCGGTCGAAATCGTACTGCTTGCGATTCAAGATCACATAGTGAGCTACGCTGAATTGGCGTCAAAAATGGCGCTAGAAGAGACACGCCCGCTGCGCAAAGCTGAGTTAGAAAGCATTGCGGCAAACTGTCGTCATGTCGCGAGCCACGCACCAGAAAACTTCTGGCAAGCACTGCAGTTGAGCTATTTCGTTCAGTTGATGCTACAAATCGAATCGAATGGTCACTCGGTTTCTTTCGGTCGTATGGACCAATTCCTAAACGAATTTTATGTTCGCGATATCGAAAACGGCGCGATTGAAAAAGACTTTGCACTAGAGCTATTACAAAGCTGCTGGTTGAAGCTGCTTGAAGTAAACAAGATTCGCTCTGGCGCGCACTCAAAAGCCTCCGCAGGTTCTCCGCTGTACCAAAATGTGTGTATCGGCGGTCAGAAGTTGAATGAAAAGGGTGAGCCTGAAGACGCAGTGAATCCCCTTTCTTGGGCGATTCTGGAATCTTGTGGCCAGTTACGTTCGACGCAACCTAACTTGAGTGTGCG
Source organism: Vibrio sp. 1751 (assembly GCF_033339895.1). NCBI lineage: Bacteria > Pseudomonadati > Pseudomonadota > Gammaproteobacteria > Vibrionales > Vibrionaceae > Vibrio > Vibrio sp. 1751. Next base: position 21,996 of record NZ_JAWOVM010000072.1, on the reverse strand, counting down.
CTACCACGAAGGTTTGAACCAAGAGTTCTTAATGGGTTGTATCGAAGTGATTAAATGCGGCTTCGGTATGCCTGCGTTCAACAACGATGAAATTGTTATTCCTGAATTCATCAAGCTTGGTGTAGAGAAAGAAGACGCTTACAACTACGCATCTATCGGCTGTATCGAGACCGCAGTTCCGGGCAAATGGGGTTACCGTTGTACGGGCATGAGCTTCATTAACTTCGCCCGTATCTTGCTAGCTTCATTGAACGAAGGTGTGGATGCAACAACGGGTAAAGCTTTCTTGCCACACGATAAGTCATTAGCAAAAGGCAACTTTGAGAACTTTGAGCAAGTGACCGCTTCTTGGGCAGATCAAATCCGCTACTACACCCGTAAATCGATTGAGATTGATACTGTAGTCGACAGCGTACTTGAACAGCAAGCTCAAGACATTTTCTGTTCAACGCTGGTGGATGACTGTTTGGCTCGCGGTAAAACCGTGAAAGAAGGTGGCGCGAAATACGATTGGGTATCTGGTTTGCAAGTCGGTATCGCGAACTTGGGTAACAGCCTAGCTGCCATCAAGCACCTTGTTTTCGATGATGCGCAAATCACTCAGCCCCTTATCTCACAACAACAGCTAGCAAAAGCATTGGAAGAAGATTTCGACGGCATGGAGAACGAGCAGCTTCGCCAACGTCTTATCAACTTTGCACCAAAATACGGTAATGATGATGACGCAGTAGACCAACTACTGGCAGACGCTTACCAAGTGTACATTGATGAGCTAGAGCAGTTCGTTAATACGCGTCATGGGCGTGGTCCAATTGGCGGCGGTTACTACGCAGGTACATCAAGTATTTCGGCAAACGTCCCATTCGGTGCTTCAACCATGGCAACGCCAGATGGTCGTAAAGCGAAAACGCCGTTAGCTGAAGGTGCAAGCCCGTCATCTGGCTCAGACCGTTTAGGTCCAACGGCTGTGTACAACTCGGTTGGTAAGATTCAAGCGAATAAGATCCTTGGTGGCGTGCTGCTTAACCAGAAGTTAAGCCCGGCAGCGGTTGAGTCTGAAGGGGATAAGCTCAAGCTTTCTATGTTGATTCGCACCTTCTTCAACCACCACAAAGGTTGGCACGTGCAGTACAACATCGTCTCTCGTGAGACCTTGCTAGCTGCGAAGAAGAACCCTGAACAATATCGTGATCTTGTTGTGCGAGTCGCAGGCTACTCAGCCTTCTTCACTGCACTATCACCAGATGCGCAAGACGACATCATCGCACGTACTGAGCACGAACTGTAAGTACACTCACTAAGTAAAACAAAAGGCACCGATTGGTGCCTTTCGTTTGAATACTTAATCCGCAAATGACTATACCTGACCGCATTACAGCTTGTGCAAAATGGTCACGCATTTTTTCGTGACGTTGTCGTACTCTTTCGTCATGTAAGCGGTAGTGATCGCGCCCTCTTTCATGATGCAAATGGCATCGAGTAATGCAGCGTTGTCTGATTTGAGATAGCGTTGAATTAGCTCTCTGACTTGCTGCTTATGGTAGCGGCAATACGTTGCGATCTCGCCACTGTCGTCACTGAATTCCGCGGACGTATTGATGAAAAAGCAACCGCGAAACTCACCCAATTTTTCTTCAGAGCCATGAAACCAGCCGTTGAGTGCAGTAAATAACTGATCGATCACCTCCGCGCACGTTTGTGCTGAAGAAAGCTTTTCCTCCAACCATTCCATAAATATTTGGTGGCGTTGTTCTAATGCGGCGATGATAAGCGCTTCTTTGCTCTCAAAATGGTTATATAGCGTGCGTTTAGCCACGCCGGAAACATTGAGAACTTCATTGATGCCAATAGAGTTGATGCCTTGTTTGTAAAACAGTGACAAAGCTGTGTCGATCAATAACTGTTTCTTTTTGTTCATAACTACGTCCTCAAAAAGTTCCATAAACACATATTGACAAAGGTAGACAGGTTTGTCTATTTTATTTTGTAGACAATTTGGTCTACTTTTGAGGTGTTTATGAATAATTTAATTTTATCGTTGGTTGCCGGACTTGGCGCTACGCTGGCTATTGGTGTGTTGTCTTACGCCGAGGTATCTCTTACTGAGGTAGTACTCCTGATGGCACCATTTGGTGCTACCGCAGTACTGGTGTTTGGGGTGCCAGGCAGCCCTCTTGCTCAACCCAAAAACGTGATCATTGGTCACTTCATCACGGCCTCTATCGGTATTGCGTTTAGCCAGTATGTTGACGTCACGCCGGTCACGCTCGCGATTGCGACGGGGCTGGGTGTGTCTGCGATGCTGATTACGAAGACCACTCATCCACCTGCGGGTGCAAATCCAATTTTGATCATGGCGTCTGGGCAGGGATGGAGTTTTCTCTTCACGCCTGTCCTGATTGGCGCGATAGTGATTGTTCTGGTCGGTAAAGGGTTACAGTTGCTACAAAGTCAGTACTTAAATCCTCGATTGAATGGTCAGAAGACCTAGTCGGATTGTAGTTAGAGCCGCGAAAGGGAGTGATCTCTTTTGCGGTTTTATCTTTTGTCGGTTTGCAAAAACAAAATCTGATTCTCTCTTGGTATTCAGTCGTATACATCAACATGGTAGTTAAATTGGTACAATGCGATGAACAGAATCCACCCTAAGAAACTATTGCACAGTAAATGGACGGCAATTTCACCTAAAAACAAAGAGAAGCATTTTGTCGTGACGGAAATGGAACTAGATGAAGATGGTAACGTTGTGAGATGTGTCATCGAGGCAGTCATGAGTAAACGCGACCAAGAGATGAACTGGCAAGACCTAAAAGACTCTGAGCAATGGATGCAAGGGTGGAAGTGAGTGACGCTTCGTTGTTGGGCGAATCAAGCAGAAACGTGCGTTGCGAGTAGGCAAAAGTGGTGCTATCTGATACGTTGATAATTCGTTCTAACGCCCACTCAAAGGATTAATTATGATTGATTTCGACAATTCCTCTGTATTTAAGCTTAAGCCGATTGACGTTTCTAATGCCAGAGAAGACTTCCTTAAGTTCTTGATTGATGGTGAGACTATTTTCGCTGCTTTTAAAACAGTTCGTGACCAAGTGGTGTTTACGAACAAGCGAGTGATAGCGGCAAATGTGCAAGGGATTACCGGCTCAAAAGTGGATTACACTTCTTTGCCTTACAGTAAGATCAATGCATTTTCTATCGAGACCTCTGGTACTTTTGATTTGGATTGTGAAATCGAGTTCTTCATGAGTGAGGTGGGAAGAGTGCGTTTTGAAATTAAAGGCTCGTTTGATTTGATTTCTTTCAACCGTATGGTTAGTGAGTATGTACTAGGTTAAGGGGTTAGAAATGAGAGCTTCGCTGAGAGACAAAATTATAGAGGTCTGTGACAAAAAGATCGCGAGTAAAGGTGAATTGGTTGGTCTCTCATTTTATGCGTTTTTCGCTAATAAAAATGACGACCCAGAGCTGTTGATGGAAGCGGCTACGTGGTGGATTCAGACTCATCAGCTCGACCACTTCGAAAAAGCAGTAAAAATAAAATCAATGGTCGAGTCGGGGGAGCTAAATTAAAAAAAAGAAGTAAAGAAAGCAGACAAATGCTAATAACGTTGCGGACAAAACAGGGTAGATAATGTAAGAGTCCTGCTTGTTGGTTCGTTGAAAACATAGCGAAACAAGTAAGACGTTATAAACAACAAGTAACAAGCTGATCATGGTTCCGCTGTTTAGTGTCATACTTGATAGCTGAGTTAAGAAAAACGCCAATAAAAGGTAATCGAAGACAATGAGCCATAAAAAGGCTTTCTTCAGTAAGTCGCTTTTTCTTTTTTCGGATGATGTTATGTGCATATAGAACTCAACTAAAAAGTCACAGTAACAGAGGCTTTGGTTAGAGAGGTCACCATCAGAGTGGTGACCTTTTAAGATTATAATTCTTGAATTTTTACTTCGCTGGTGGCGGTATCGCCGGAGTAATTGATGACTTCTTGACGAATGACTGGTTGGTTAAATTCAGCCTTATCTTTCGCTTTTTGCAGTTCACTTTCTTGGTGGTTGCCAAAAAGGGTTTCAAGCACTTTAGCGGCAGGAGTCGTTAAAACAAACAGCTCAATACGACGGTTTTCGCTAGAATCTGGCTCATCAGGATTAAGCAGCGCTCTATCTGACATACCCGTTACCTGCATTACTCTATCGTCCGGCATACCGCCTTCAACTAACGTATTTCTTGCTACGTCTGCTCGAGAGGCTGATAACGCCCAGTTAGATTGACGACCAAAACGCTTTTTAAATGGAATTGCATCTGTGTGTCCGCTGATGATCAGAGGGTTGTTAACACGATGAAATACAGGTGCTAGTGCGAGCAGTAAATCTTCAAAAAAAGGAGTAAGTTCTGCACCACCACGGCTGAACATATGCTGTTTGTAATCATCTTGAAGGACGATACGCAAACCTTGTGGTGTCACCGTGACGTTTACATTTCCCTGCGCATTAATTTGGGCAGTCATTTGCTCAATTACTTTTGCTAGTGCGGCAAGTTGCTCTTGAGTATCGAAGTTACCAGGAATCAAAGAATCAATTTCTGGTCCATCCCCATCACCTTTAAAGTAAGAGCTTACTACATGGTTGGAGTTGTGTTTACTTGGCACAGAAGAGTCCTGTGCCAAGTCGATAGGAGAAATACTTTGTGACGTATCAAATGGGTTGCCGTAACTCTTGTCGAATACGCTTGAACTATGCAAGTGGGCAACAATCGCTTTACGCTCTTCTTTGTCTACCACCTGCATAACCCAAAGTACAAGAAACAGCGCCATTAGGGCGATCATGAAGTCAGCAAACGCGACTTTCCACGCGCCGCCATGAGACGACTCATCATGGCTGTATACTTTGGCACGTTTGAACACTACATGCTCTTGTTTTTGCATTATCCCTCCTGTTCAGCTAACCACTTCTCCATTTGGTTGAATGTTGGTTTGATGTCTAGCTGAATATGTTTACGACCAGCGTCAATGGCGAGCAATGTCGGCTTTTTCGCTACGTAGGCAACCAAGGTTGCACGAACGCACTCAAAAGCAGTCATATTACGTTTTACTCGCTGAGCCATGGCGTTACTTAGTGGATCTAAGCCACAGTAACAACCGAAAATACCAATGAATGTACCAACGAGAGCTGCCGCAACGTGATAACCAATCATAGCGATTGAGCCATCAATAGCTTGCATGGTGATAATGATGCCACCAACTGCTGCAAGAATACCGAAGCCAGGTAGTGCTTCAGCTGTACGCTGTAGTGAGCGTGAAGGTAAAAGCATTTCGTTCTGTATTGCTTCGATTTCTTGCTCTAGCAGTCCCTCTAATTCATGAGGCGACATCTGTCCCATTGCCATTAAACGTAAATTGTCAGTAATGAAAGAAATTAGGCGATGATCTTCTGCGATCGTCGGGTAAGCGAGGAACATAGAGCTTTGCTCCGGAGCCTCAATATGAGAATCCAGAAACTTGTATCCGCGGTTTCTCGCTGTCTCTAGCAAGTTGTTGAGTAGTGCCATTAATTCCATGTAGTACTCATGCTCTTCTGTTGGACCTTTAATGGTCGCTGGCACTTGGCGACGCATTTCTTTCAGTACATGAGGCGGATTACCGATGATCAAAGAACCAGCAGCGGCGCCAATAATGATAAGGAATTCGGCTGGCTGCCAGATAGCACCTAAGCTACCACCGGCCCACATATATCCACCGAAGACGCACACCAGGATAGTGAGCACTCCAAAAAACTTTTGCATCTTGTGACTCCTAAGAGGACATTAATTGGTTGAGTTGTTTCAGCGCTTGTTTGTGAAGCTGACATATACGAGGTGGTGTCAGATCCAATACCAGAGCTATTTCGTGTAAGTTGAGTTCATGTTGATAGAACAGAGTCAGGAGCAGTTGATCGCGCTTAGGTAACTTACCCAAAGCACTGTCTAAACTACGACGAATATGTTCATGTTCCATGCCATCGTATTGCCCGCCAATGTAGCTATCACCGCTGCTCTCCATCAGTTGGTCAAGGCTTTGCATCTCGCCTGCGAGAGCGGCATTTTGGCGGTTGTAATAATCTTGCTCATTCGTCCCTAAAGCCTGGATGATTTCGGCATCCGTTGGCATTCGACCTAACGTTCGAGTGAGATCTCGAGTCACGTCGTTGAGCTCGTGGGCTTGTTGACGAGTCTTACGTGAACGCCAATCTAGTCGGCGTAATTCGTCTAAAATAGCTCCCCGAACTCGACAAACGGCGAAAGCAGGAAAGTGAGGATCGTCAACATCGCCATATCGGCGTCCAGCCTCGACTAGAGCGATAAGGCCTATCTGCTGCATATCTTCAATACTACAGTGAGAAGTGGCATGAACGCGCAGCTGGTTAACTACGCGTTTTACCATGACCTGATGACGTTGTAGCAATGCGTTTTCATCAATTGGTCGTGACGGTGTTGTCACTTCCTCTTCTGTGGTGTAAGTGTCTTGTACATTCATGTCTAACATGGTTGTGCTCCGTTATTGCACAACATATTTAGTCAACAAAACATCGTCGATTTCTCGGACGATGTCTGTTTTAGCAAAAGCGAGTAGAAGCGTTTGCTTCACTTCGTCTTGCAGAATATCGATGGCACCCGCTTGCTGTAACTGATCAAACGTTTTGTCGCTAAACAGTTTTAATAGAGAGTTTTGTACCATAGGCATGTATTCATCGATCTCTTTGATACGCTCTGGACGGCGTGTCTCAATTGCCAGTTCTAGCATCACAAAGTGAGTCTGTTTCTTGCCTTTAACGGTCAAAACGACTTTGTCCAAAGGATGGAAGCTAGGACCTTTACTTGTCGGTTGTTCTGTGACCAAAAAAGACAGTGGAGAGTCTTCGATCAGTGAACCAGAGTCAGGTGACTCTTGAGCGTGTTTGTTTAAGTACCAGATTCCGCCCATAATTGTGACGGCCGAAACGAGGGCACTGGTGATGATCATGGCGATAAACAGGGCGATCATTTGTTGTTTGGTCATAACCTTTTTCCTCGAAGATTCACTAAGCTTGAGTGCTTAGCCAGTGTTCTGAATAGTTAGTTGTTGTCGTGGTTTGGAATGCACCAGATTCTCGTGCGGCGAAAATATTGGCGTCTTCTTCGTTTGCATGTGGGTCATTTCGACCTTGGTTTTGATCAGAGCCAACATTGACATCGACATGAACGAAGTTTTGCTCTTGTAACTCAGTACGCAATCGTTCCGAAACTTGCATTAAAGCTTCTCGTGTTGCTGCGGCATTGGCGTTGATGTGGACACTTAATCGGTCACCTTCAACACGTACAAGTAAATCCAGTTTCCCCAAGTCTGGTGGGTCTAGGCGGATTTTTGCTTCTTGTACATTTTGTTGAGCTTGGAGCGTCACGCGATCATGTAAAACTTGCATCATTTGCTCCCCCCACTTTCCGGCAGTGGTATCAACACGCACTGCTGCCCACTCAGAGACTTGAGCTTGAATATGACTCGTCGCAACCGGTGAATGTGCAGGTTGTGTTGTAGGAGCTTGTGCTTGAAGTAGAGATGCGGTTGGTTGCCCTTGAACAGGTTGATTCAAAAGAGTTTGAAACTCAGCACCGGAGATAGGCAAACGCGAACTCGATGAAGTCGGCAGACTTTGCTTCACATCTTGTTTTGATGATGTGTTTAGCATGGCGTTAGACGAATCTTGAGTAACAGACTTAACTTCGCTCGCAGCCATTAAAGATGACGCTTTTCCTAGTTTCTCAGCCTGCTTCTCTGCCATGGTAATCATACCCTGGGTTAAAGCTTGAGCTTGCGCTGCAAGATCAGTCGATTCTGTTAACCCTGGTGTACTGGTCAAGTTGGCATCCGGATCTGAAGCTGAGCGGTCATCAGTATCAAAACCATGACTTTGTACTTTGTTTGCGCTGTTCAAAGTAGAGGCCGTAAGGTGAAAACTCGGTACCGCTGACGCAGAGTTAAAGTCTTGCTCACCATTCTGCTTGTTCCCTGATTTAAAACCATGAGAAAAGCCGTGTACCGAGTTCGCTTGCTTGATGTGACCCTCATTGTTAGCTGGCGAATTACCCGAGTGCTGAGTTGAAGAAGGTATGATCATTGAGTTAGCTCCATGGTCATTGCTAATTGATAGGCCATAGCGCGTTCTTGATGGTCATTGACCATGTTCATCTCTTTTTTCAACTCGTTGGTCGACTTCTCTAATACTGCGAAGGCATTAGCGTGCACTGTTTTCGCTCGCTGGATTTCAGGTGCAAGCTTAGGATCTTTCAAAAAAGGCTTGTGACTGATCAAAAGCTCTCGCAACTGCAAGTCGTACCGCTTGAGCGCATGCCAATCGGCCGTTTTTGCGGCGAACTGGATGAGCTGAGATAAATGACGGAATCGCTCTGGCGATACTTTATGCTTGTTGTCCAAAATTCATCCAACCTTCACGAATGTTACCCATTACACGCTCAACGTTAACCAAGCGATTTGCATCGTTTTGCACGCTAGCGTAATAAAGTTCGACTTGGCAGAAGTCATACAGCTGGCGTAGGTTTTCCGCAATTTCACCGCCGTTTTCATCATCTAGAGCACTTGTTAGTCCAATCAAGATGTTCATGCATTTGTTGATTCCATTCCCTTTCTCGGCCAAACGATTTGCGGCTAGGTGGCCGCGAATACGTTCAACTTCATCGAGTAGGCCATCGATTAACATGATGACCAATTGGTGTGGATTTGCTGCTGCCGCTTGAGCGTCGAGATCGACTTGTTGGTACGAATCGTAACCAGAATCCATAAGCATGAATATTTCTCCTAAATTTGGAACCAAATGTCTTATTTTTGAGCATTAAACATGGACATGGTTTGGTTCATTTGGGTCATAATTGAATTCATTTGAGTGAATTGTTTGAGATAGCGGTTGTACGACATTTCGTACTTACGCTCTAAATTGGTTTGTTTATCTTTGATTCGGTCTAAGCTTGACTGTATTGCGTCTTTACGCGTGCTGAAGGTACCTGATGAGAACTTCAAGAAAGGCTCTACCATCGCGTCAAGAGAATCTAGCAAAGCGTCATCCCCATTAAACAACGCCTCTAAGCCTGCGCTGTTTGTTTGTTGAGCTTCTTTGAACTTTTCTTGATCAACTTTCATTTTACCGTTGCGGTCTAGGCTCACGCCGATTTCGCTTAGGCGCATACCATTGTGTTCACCTCGGATTAACCCCGTTAACTGACTCTCAATAGAACGCAATGTCGAGTCGCTAGCGAGCACGCCGCGTTTCTGATCTTCACCGCCAATTTGGGTGTACTGATCGATAGTCGAAACAAGGGCATTGTAGGTTTCCACAAACTTATCTAGTTGTTCTTTAGTGCCTTCGCTATCAGCTCCAATTTTTAAACCGATTGGCGAATCTCCCGCGGCTTGCGGTTTAGATACGGTAATGTCAACACCGTCGATGACACCTTCAAAAGTATTACTTGCGTTGGTTAGTTTCAGGCCTGAGTCTTTTGCACCTAGCCACATAACCGCATCTTGCGGAGCGTTGATTTGCTTGAGGTTGGTGAAGGCGTCTTCAAACCACGCTTGGCCAGTACCCGATGCAGATACGTTGATCTTATTTTCGACACCAGTCTCAGTGCTCGATAGCATAAAGTGTGTTTGACCATTCGAGCGAACTAGAGTGGCGTTAACGCCAGGGTTATCCGTGTGATTGTTAATCGCACTGGCTAAATCGCTGATCGTTGCAGTGCCGTCACCATTAACATCAACGGAGGACAAGTCTAGAGTCATTGTTTCACCGTTGATGGTGAATTCTAAAGATCCAGTTGTTGGTACTTCTGTCGTTGCCTCAAGGTCTGCAGGCATACCTGTAGATACTTGATGCGCCGTTGCCACTTTTTCTACAAAAATCTGATAGTTACCCGTTAGCGCTTTAGCATCCGCGTTTGCAGTAAAGTTACCTTCTTGAGAGAGTGTCGCACTGTTTTTGATGATGCTGTTTGTACTGTTATTCATCTCTTTCATTGCAGTACGAAAATCACGTAGTGCGCTTTCAACTTTATTAAAAGCTGACAGTTGTGACTGGTACACATTAGCTTGCGCTTGGTAACGGTTTTTGAATGGGTTTGTGTCCAATTGTGCGAATTGGGTTGCCATTTTTACTGGGTCTAAAGAACTCATGAGGTGTGCTCCTCTCATCTCTTATTGGCTTGAATACTTTGAATGCTACGCCTTAGTTTAATTATCAGTGGCAAGATACGTGCCGTATATTAAATTCAATTAAAACAAAGGTTTAAAGCTATTTTGTTTTCTTGGGAGGAAGTGGTGTTTCCACCTTGTTTGTTCCGCCTTCCTCCATGGAAAAAGTAATTTCCTTATAAGAAAAGGCGACCTAAACAAAGAAAATATTTAATTGTATTGACGGTTCTAATTAGGAGAGATGTTTTAATTGGACGTTATATTCAGCCTTTACTTCAGCTTGATTCAGATAATTCTTACAGAGTGCATTAATTGCGTTCTGATATTATTTTTGATAGTGCGAAGTGCAAGTGTTCTCACTAAAAATTAAATTTTTTACGTTTCAAAGAATGTCAGTTATGAATGAATTTGCGTTGCGATTGATGAAATGTGCTCGTGCATATGAAGAGTTCATTAACAAAAAACTATTAAGTAAACAGAGCATCAATTCTGATGAGATAGCTAGTATCTTAAAGGAAGCTAAGTTCAATTTTCCTGAACTTAGAGATAGTAAAATAGGAAGCAAATTAGAGACGATAGAATTAGAACTGTTTAATAAGGTTTTATTTAATATTATGTTGAAATTCGGATTCAGAGTGCCTGAATCTCACAAAGATAATACGAGCTCTATTTATATTCGTAGATAAAAATAAAGCCTTCCATAGGAAGGCTTTATAATTAAGACGATTTAAATTAAGCGCACTATTAACTAAGTAATTAGCGTAGTAGTGACATTGCCATGCTTGGAAGCTGGTTAGTTTGAGACAGAACAGTTGTACCTGCTTGCATCAACATTTGGTTCTTAGTCATGTTTGAAGACTCTACTGCAAAGTCTGTATCCATGATACGACCTTTAGATGCTGTAACGTTTTCTACCATGTTACCAAGGTTAGCCATAGTGTGCTCAAGACGGTTGATGTTCGCACCGAAGTCTGCACGAGAGCTACCAATTTTTTCTACTAGACCGTCAGCGCCGCTGATTTTGTCTAGTGCTGCTTTTGCTTTAGTCGCGTCATCGATACCATCTGTAATTGCTGCATCAGCAAGAATAGTAGTGATTTCACCGATACCTGCGCTTGCGCTTACAGTCAATGTTTCAGCAGAAGATGCACCGATTTGGAATGTTACGTCACCTGCACCGAAGCCGCCGCCTTTAAGAAGGTTTTGACCACCGAACTTAGTGTTGTCTACGATGTTGTTTAGTTCTGCAGTAAGCTGTGTGAACTCTTTGTTAAGAGACGCACGGTCTGTTGCACTGTTTGAACCGTTCAACGATTGTGTAGCAAGGTCGTTCATACGGTAAACGATGTTTGTCATTTCATCCATCGCACCTTCAGCAGTTTGCATCATAGAGATGCCGTCTTGTGCGTTACGCATTGCTACTGACATGCCGCGTGTTTGCGCTTCTAGACGGTTAGCAATTTGAAGACCAGCAGCGTCATCAGCAGCTGAGTTCACACGGTAGCCTGTGCTTAGACGTTCCATTGCTGTGTTTAGAAGTCCGCTTGTTGTGTTCATTGTGTTTTGAGTTACAAGCGAAGCGTAGTTAGTGTGCATTGATAAAGCCATCTTAGTCTCCTTAGTTAGTCACTATATCTTTCAGGCCTCGGGATATTCCCTTGTCACTAACTAGAGGCGGTCGGTCGGCTTTAATGATTAATTTGAAAATTAAAAAATTTCTAAAAAAGATAAAAATTGATGATTTTTAGTGATTTGTATTCCATGAAAACCGGGAAAATCATCATATAAGCCTAAATTTTTTAGTTAAGTTAAAGAAACTATTTCCCAATGATCTTGTGGTTATCCGTTATAAATAAAAAAACAGCACGAATAAATCGTGCTGTTTTAAATATAAATGGTTGAGTTTCAACTATTCCTCATCAAAAGACTGAAAGGAGAGAGAGGTTGGGATATCGCTGAAATAACCAAAATAATAACTGGCACCCAATAAACGATAGCGGTTAAGTTCCGTTTGACTCGCTACACGTCCGGCAACCCAAGTATATTTATGCTTTCTTAAGAACTTAGCAATAGGTAGGAAAGCGTGTCTTTCTTCTTTATCCTCTAGTGTGACTGACAATTTGATCATATCGGGACTAAAGTCTGCGACGCGCTCGAAGTTCACTTGCGATGTCGCGACTTCAAACCAAAGTGAATATGCATTCTCTTTTAACTTTTTGGTGAGTGTGGCGACTTTATCACGATCACATAACGTTTCATCAGCTTGAAGAGAAGGAATCACATGTTGAAAAGCAGAAGAGTGGAATTGAATCGTCTGTTCGAAAAAATAAACCCCAGGCTCCCAAAGTAATGCATCCACGCGAATCGGCACGACAACATTACTAATCAAGTCGTGATGAAAGGCTTCTAACTGAAATTGTGTTTGTCTTAGTGCAAGGTAAAGACTGAACAAATCCAGGCAGTACTGCATTTGTTCAGAGAGTTTGAATTGATAGACACTTTGTTCTCCACGCATACCAAATCTCAACGTCAGGTGTTGGAATTCTACTTCCCCTGATTGAGCTTCCCTAATTGCTTGGCATGCGTGTTGGACATCATTGTGTTTTAAAGCATCAAAGACTAATTGATCGTCATCCGTGACGATGTGTTGTACTGCGAGACCAACCAAATGTTCGTACATCGCATGTGTTGAAATAAGATTAACCAAGGTTTCCTACCACATTGATTTGTTTGTTTTCTGGGATTTCGTTGTAAGACAATACTGCCAGCCCTTGTGTAAATGTGCGAGCGTAACGCGCTAGAAGAGGGCGCAGCTGTGGCATAACGAGAAGGATCGGAGGTAGCCCCTGTTGTTTAAGCTGTTGTCTGATCAATGGCAAGTTTTGTTGGAACTGACCAAGAATGTTTGGCTCAATTGGGAAGCTATCTAGTGTTACCGTACCAGAAGATTGTGCTTGTTGCAGTGAAGTTAGTAGCATTTGTTCTAACTCATCAGACAGTGCGTAGACATTTAATTCGTTCTTTTGTCCTGCAATTAAGTTAACAAGCGTACGCTTTAGTGCACAGCGTACATCAGATGCAAGTAGGATCGGGTCCTTTGTATTTTCCGCGGATTCCAACATTGTGTTGGCAATCGTGCGAATATCTTTTAGTGGCACTTGGTCCAATAAAAGCTGACGATATACTTTCAGCTGCTGCGCTGGATTAAGTGCTGCTGCTAATGCTTCTGCTAGTTTCGGGGCTTGTTGTGTCAAACGCTGGGTTATTGCTTCCACATCGTCGTGCGTAAACAATTCTGCAAGGTTTGTCTTCATGATTTTACTAATATGAGTGGCAATAACAGTGCCATCATCGACAACTTGGTAACCCATATTAAGTGCTTTTGCTTTATCTTGATGCTCAATCCACACAGCTGGCAACTGATAAGCAGGATCGCTACCCAAAATGCCATCTACCTCACCGTAAGTTTCGCCAACCGCTATCGCCATTAAACGCTCTGGTTCAATAAAGCCTTGCTCAATGACTTCGCCATTTAGAGAAATTGTGTATTGGTTTGGCTTGAGGCTCAGGTTGTCACGAATACGAACTTCAGGTAATAAAAAGCCAACTTGTTCAGAAAGGTTTCGACGCACACCGCGGATACGTTGTGATAAAGGAGCCCCTTGTTCTTTGTTGACTAGATGGACGAGTCGGTAACCAAGCGCAAGTGATAATGTTTGGACGTGAGGAATATCATCCCATGTCAGCGGTGTATCATCGTCTTGCATTGCTTGTGAAAGTGCTTCGACCTCTTCAATCTGGGAGTCTTGCACTGGCTTCTTGGTTTGACGCCACCCTGCGAACGCTAATGCGCCAGCAAACGCAAAAAAGGCTAGGTGTGGCATACCCGGTACCATACCGATTACCGCCATAATACCTGCGACAGTAAATAGCGTTGCAGGAGTTGCCAGTAATTGCTTTTGCATGGTTTCCGACATGCCATTATCGCTATCATTAATTCGCGTAACGATAATCGCGGCAGCCGTTGCCAACAGTAGTGAAGGAATTTGAGCAACTAGACCATCACCGATTGTGAGTAGGGCATAAGTTTTAAAGGCGTCAGACGCAGCGAGTCCATGCTCGAAGACACCAATACTGATACCACCAATGATATTGATAAACAGAATCAACAAACCTGCGATGGCATCGCCACGCACAAACTTTGATGCACCATCCATCGAACCATGAAAATCGGCTTCGTTGGCGACTTCTTTACGGCGTAAGCGAGCCGTTTCCTGATCGATAAGGCCAGCGTTTAAGTCGGCATCAATTGCCATTTGTTTGCCTGGTAAAGCATCCAACGTAAAGCGGGCTGAAACCTCAGAAATACGTTCACCACCTTTGGTGATTACGACGAAGTTGATGATCATCAAGATGACGAACACCACCATACCAACGACGTAGTTACCGCCAATGACGACTTCACCGAATGCTTGAATGACCTTACCCGCTGCGTCACCACCATTATGTCCTTCTAGGAGTACAATTCGCGTAGAAGCCACGTTCAATGTGAGACGTAATAATGTTGCGACCAGCAAAATAGTTGGAAAAACAGAGAAATCTAATGGTCGCTTTGCGGTTGTGCTGACCAGCAATACTAGGATTGCTAAGACGATATTAAAGGTAAACAGCGCATCCAGTAGCAGAGGAGGCAAAGGAAGAATCACCATTGCTAATATCATTAGCAAGACGATTGGAATGCCAACGTAGCCTTTGGTTGATGTTTGAAGTTGTTTTAACCGGTTAAGCATACTTTCGTGTCCTTGGATAAACGCGGGTTAATCAGTGCTGCAAATGTTTTGGAATCGAAAAATGAGGTAAAGGAATTGGCTCTTTTCCCTCACCTTTACGAAAGGCTTTCAATTGCAAAACGTAAGTAAGAATATGTGCCACTGCGATGTACAGTTGGCTTGGGATTGCTTGTTCAATCGCCGTCGTGTGATAAATCGAACGGGTAAGTGGCGGGGAGTTAATGATTTCCACTTTGTTTTCTCGGGCGATACGTTGAATGTGCATAGCAGTTTCGTCTACGCCTTTTGCGACGACAAAGGGCGCGTCAGAAAGCGAAGGCTCGTATTTCAGTGCGACTGCGTAGTGCGTTGGGTTTGTGATGATCACGTCAGCTGTCGGCACCATTTTATCGATCTTACGGCGCGCAAACTGTTGCTGTATTTGACGAATACGTTGCTTTACTTCCGGACGACCTTCATTATTTTTAAATTCCTCTTTCAATTCTTGTTTCGTCATGCGGAGTTCTTTTAGGTGTTCCCAACGCTGATAAGGAATGTCGATAACCCCAAATAACAACAAGGCGAAGCCCATTAAGAGTAAGCCTTCAAACAGAATTGACATTACTAGAGAAAAACCTTGGCTTAGTGGGAGGTTTTGTATACCAAGTAATGGCTGTAAGTGGTTGTCTAAATAGCCATATAAGATGCCGAAGATGACGGCTACTTTGAACGTCGACTTTAAGAGCTCAACCACTGAGCGGGTCGAAAAAATGCGCTTTATCCCGCTCAAAGGATTAATTTTGCTGAGCTTTGGCATCACGTTCGCGGGACGGAACATCCAGCCGCCTAGCACAAGGCTACTACCACAGGTCACGATAATAATGACGGTAAACAATGGTAATAGCATGTCGATGATGACCGCTAAACTTTGTCCCAATTGCTCGACAAGTTGTTTAGGATTTTCTAGGTCGGCTCGCGTCAGCATCATGTTGTAGCGAAAGATCCCCGACATGCTTTCCCAAATACTATTAAGCTGAGAGTAAAAGTAGAGCGCCACCGCTAGAAATATAACCGCAGTAGTAAACTCTTTCGCGCGAGGAATTTGTCCTTCCTGACGGGCTTTCTTTACCTTCTGCGGTGAGGCTTTTTCAGTTTTGTCTTGAGAAGATTGATCGCTCATGCTCCCCCCAACATAAAGTTACTCAAGTGTCTAATGGTGTCGTGAACGAGCGCCGTGTAGCGACCAGGAACACCAGAAACTGAGATTAATACGCTGAATAGACCCAGCAGCATCGTCATAGGAAAACCTAACGCATAGACATTAAGTGATGGTGCGGCTCGGTTCATTACACCAAAACTGATGTTGGCTAGAAGCATGGAAACAATAGCGGGTAAAGCCAAAGCTAGTGAAGAGGCAAACATCCAACCGAAAATATTGACAACACCTTGCAGAGAAAGCGATGTGATACCAGATCCGACTGGCCAAACAACAAAGCTTTGAATCACGATATCTATGACGAGTAAGTGTCCTTCTAGCGCAAGAAACAACAAGGTTGAGAAAATCAGAAATATGCGTCCCAAAATGGCGACAGAAAGCCCGTTAATAGGATCATTCATCATCGCCATACCTAAGCCCATTTGCAGAGAAATCACCTGACCAAGCATGGTGAAAACGTTAAAGAGCATGTGCAAAATTAACCCAAACATTACCCCCCAAATAGCTTGCTCAAAAGCAAGGAACAGGGAAGTCATAGAGAATAATTCGACTTGTGGCATGGGTGGCATTAACGGTCCAGTAATGACAACGATCGAGAGGGCCAGTAAAGTACGAACCCAAACAGGAATAATTGCATCACCAAAGAAAGGCATTGAAATAAATACGGCTCCCACACGAAAAAACGGCCACCAGAGTTGACCGAGTATCGCCGAGAGCTCTGCAAATGTGATGGCCATTAGCCAATCATCCCTGGTATGTTGTGGAACAAGAAATCAAACAGTTCCATGATCTTACGGAGCATCCAGTGACCTGCAAAAATCACCATTAATAAGGTAACGAGCAAACGTGGCAAAAAGCTGAGTGTTTGCTCGTTGATTTGTGTGGCAGCCTGAAATACGGCGATACACAAACCGACAATTAAGCCTGGAACAACCAATACGGCAACCATCAAAATGATCAGCCATACTGCATCGGAAAATAACGTTACGGTTAGTTCTGGGGTCATAACTGCTCCTAGTTAACCGAAGCTGGCAGATAAGGTGCCAACTGTCATTGCCCAACCATCCACGAGTACAAATACCACCAACTTAAAGGGAAGTGAGACAATTAAAGGTGATAGCATCATCATACCCATTGCCATCAGGACACTGGCGACAACCAAGTCGATGACCAAAAACGGGATGAAAAGCATAAAACCAATTTGGAAGGCGGTTTTTAGTTCACTAATGACAAATGCAGGCAAGACAACGGCAAATGAAATATCCTCAACGTTTTGGTCGAGAGGCTCATTGGCAATACGTAACATTTGTTCAAGAGAGCTTTGGTGCGTCTGTGCCAGCATGAACTCTCTCACTGGTTTCTCTGCAACAGAAAAAGCCTGTATTAGCGTGATTTCGCCGTTGTCGTATGGCTGAAACGCATTTTCATAAATATCGCTCCAGACAGGGCGCATAATCAGCAACGTCAATGCGAGAGCGATCCCGACCAACACTCTATTAGGTGGGCTTTGTTGAAGACCAAGAGCTTGGCGCAAAATCGCAAGGACAACGACAATTCGAGTAAAGCTCGTCGCCATCAAAATAAATGCTGGAAGAAAACTGAGCGCCGTCATCAACAACAGAATTTGCAGTTTAACGCTGTATTCTTGTTGTGTGTCGCCATCAGAAACGGACAAGATAGTTAAGCCGTTGTCAGCCGCCATTGTTGGGAAAGCAAACAAAAGTGACACCAATACCAAAAGAGGTAACCAACGGTGCCAAGCGCTCAGATTTTTCATTGTGATGCCTACCTAAGATTATTGACCAACGCCACTCAATGCAGAGTCATGTACATCGATCAGACGAAGTCCATACTTATCATTGACAACGACAACTTCAGCGTGGCCCATAAGAGAACCGTTTACTTTCACGTCTAAAGGCTCGCCGTTGAGCTTTTCCAACTCGATAACCGTGCCTTCACCCGCTTTCATTAAGTCCCCAAGTGGGATCTCCTTACTCGCAACTTCCAGCGTGACTGTGACAGGAATGCTTTTGAAAAAGCTAAGGTCACGTTCCGCAGTGGCTGGTTCTTGTTGGAGCGTATCTTCGGCTTCAAAGTCTTCTAATTGAAAATCATCAAAGTTCAGTTCTTCTGCGTCGAATGCATTAGTTTCTAGCGCTTCGCTCATCGCTGCGGTTCCTTATCAGGGTTAAAGATCAAAACAAGTTGGCCGTCTTGCTCGGCAATACGACCTGTAAATAGAGATTGGTTGCCAATGCTTACTGGAACCGTGTTAAGAAGCTCAATAGGTAAAATATCGTTGGGTTGTAAGCCAACCACATCACTTAAAGGCATCTTCTTTTTACTTAGAACAACGTTCAGTCGAACGGGGGTCGTCTCTAAAGAACGACAGAAAGGTTGAAACAAATCGGTATCAGGCTGCAGTTCAAGCTGCTCGATTAGCGTTTGAATAAGATGACCATCTAGCTTGAGATGAATTGAGCCTTGATGATCGTCAAACGCAATGTTTAATTGAACGTTAATGCCAATTCCTCTGGGGGTCTCATACTCACCCGTGTCCCACATTTCACCAGGAGCAAGCCAACCGATGATGATTCGACTGATGCGCTCTTGTAAACGTAAGTCACTGGCCGTCAGAGTAGCGGCTGAACGCTCTGCACTTGCACCATAAAATCTATCAGCCAACTTTATTAGCGTGTGAGGGTTACCATGGATGAATACCATGCCGCCTTCCTGATGTTGATAGGTCGACGTTTGCTCTTTGTCCATCTCAACCGATGTAAAGCGGTGCAAGTCTACTGAGGTTAAGCTAGCTTCCACTTTTCCTGTGCTGAGCCAATTTTGTAATTCAGTCGTAAGGTTTGAGCAAGATTCTGAAATTAAATTATCGAGCTTCTCACGAATGATATGAATAGGTTTGCCTAATAATTCTACATCAAGTAGTTGACTATCAGAAATAGGCTCGCTAACTCTATTTTCCATTTATATTTTACCGTGCGTTAACAATCGAAAGTGTTTTAACTTAATGGCGTGTAGTCTACACAGAAATTTTAATGATCTTTTAGCTCCAAACTCTAAGATTGTGACTTTAGTTCACATGTTGCTTTGTTCATATAGTCATAATCTTTTAATGAAATTTAAAAAGAGTTAGTTTTCTTTATAAATCGCTTAATAAATAAAATAACAATGTTGAGCGTTTTAGTTGTTATAGATTTTTTAAATTGCCTTTATGGCGTAACAACAACTTCAAATAAATAAATTATAAGATACTGTTTTTTATGCTTAAAGCTTCCGTTGGAGGCTAAGCGTGCTCTCTTGAGCGTTTTGTAACCAATTTTAATATTCAGAATAGGTAATTAAAATGATTAGCTATGCCAGTTCTCTCGGCTTGGTGGCATATTTAATTAAACGGTTTAAGTCATGGGAATGTAAGATATACATGAATCATGTCCGTTTGATAATTTGTAACACAATTATTGTTATCAGTTTTATTTTTTCAAAAGTGTCATATTCAGAAGAAGTCTTAACAATCCCTATGGACCTCTCTAAATGGACATATGAGGGAAATAAATTCAAATGCAACTTGTTGCAATCAAATAATGACTATGGGAAGTTTTATTTCCTAGCGGAACCTAATAATAAATTCTATTTTATTTCCGACATAGAATATGAAAACAATAAATGGAAAACGATTGCTTTAACAACTCAAAATGCTCCTTGGAGTGATGAGCTTTATAGAAAAGAATTTGGCTCCCTTGAATTTACTAAGCCGTCTCAGCGTTTCATCTTTAATAAAGGCGCTGAAGAATTCATGGATTCAATTGCTTCGGGTAGTTGGGTGACGCTGTCACTTAAAGGAAGTAATGCTTCCTCTGTTTCAGAGATTGTGATTCCTACTCTTCAAATTCAAAACGCATTGAAATCATTTAATGCGTGTCGCGCGCGATTGCCTAAATTGTCTTTTTCAGAGGCAAGGGATATGGCGCTCTCATTTGAGTTTGGTCAGAAGACGTTAAGTCGTGGACAGAAAGCAACACTAGAAGCGCTGTATAGCTATGTATCTGTGGATGATCGAGTGACCAAAATCCTCATCGACGGTCACACCGATAACGTTGGTTCAAGTTTAACGAACCTTTCTGTGTCACGTACTCGAGCTGAGCAAGTCACCAATGCTTTGATTGAGCTTGGGGTAGACGAGTCGATGATCGAAACACGAGCTCATGGTTCACGTTACCCAATTGCCAGCAATAACTCGGTTAATGGCCAAGCAAAAAACCGACGTGTCACCCTGCGTTTAGTGAGGGACAACGAGTATACGGCTACGAAACACCACCCAGCTCTACAATCACAAAATCAACAAACGAAAGTTAAGGTTCAATGATGACGAAAACGAAAATTTTGTTGGTTGAGCCAAATGAAGCTCTTGCTCAACCAGTATTGGATGTGTTGCAAAATGCAGGTTACACCGCGAAACACACTCGTACTGGTCGAGGCGCTTTGCTTGAAGAGCGAGCAGAAATCACTTTAGTGAGCTCTACGCTGCCGGATATGTGTGTTCGTGAGTTTGTCGCGTGTCACCAAAAGCAGCGAAATTCGGGTGTTGTTATTGCGATTGTCGATCAAGAACAAGGCATCTTGGCTGCTGAGACGATGAAAGCGGGCGCTACTGATTATCTATTACGCCCATTTGAATCTAATCAGTTGGTTAATCTGCTTAAACGTGTTGAAGCGTTAGGTAAGCCAATGGCCAACATTGTTGCGGAGTCTTGGAGAAGCAAACAAGTTCTGCAATTGGCGCATCGTGCAGCATGTACTAACGCGAGTGTGCTTATTACAGGTGAATCGGGAACGGGTAAAGAAGTGCTGGCGCGATATGTGCATGAGCACTCTCCGCGTATCAATGGTCCATTTGTGGCGGTTAACTGCGCCGCCATTCCAGAGTCAATGTTAGAGGCTGTGCTATTCGGTCATGTAAAAGGCGCGTTCACCGGAGCGACAAATTCTCAAAGCGGTAAGTTTGAAGAAGCAAATGGCGGGACGATTCTGCTTGACGAGATTGGTGAAATGTCACCTGCGGTTCAAGCGAAATTGTTACGCGTCCTTCAAGAGCGTGAAGTAGAACGTGTTGGTAGCCATAAAGCCGTTCAGCTCGATATTCGTGTTATTGCGGCAACCAACAAAGACTTACGTGAGGAAGTTCAAAAAGGCACGTTCCGTGAAGATCTTTATTATCGATTAGATGTGCTGCCTCTGCACTGGCCGCCTTTGCGTGAAAGAAAAGAGGACATTCTACCAATTAGCCAATTCTTTATTGAAAAGTATCAAGATAGCAGCCGCTGTCACCTATCTCAAGATGCGATTAGTGCGCTGAGTCAGTATCACTGGCCGGGCAATATTCGTGAGTTGGAAAATGTCATTCAACGCGCTTTGGTCATGCGTCATGGTGATTACATTACAGCCCATGACCTGATGCTGCCTATTGAGCTTGTCGCGTCAGTTCCTACAGCAGAGCCAACTGCAAGTTTTGGTCATGTAGAAGCGAAGAAGCAAGCTGAATATCAGTTTATTTTGGAAAAGTTACGTCAGTTTGGTGGAAACCGAACGAAAACCGCAAACGCGCTTGGAGTCTCTACTCGAGCGCTACGCTACAAGCTCGCAGCAATGCGAGAACATGGTATTGATTTACAGTCGGCACTAGGCTCGGCTGCCTAATAGGAGAAAAAATAGATGGCAAGTCAACCTACTCATGCGGTCTCGGCAGAGCAACTTATGTTGTCAAAAATGCAGGCGATGCAGGCAC
>NZ_JAWOVM010000071.1:0-22790 GCF_033339895.1 Vibrio sp. 1751 | reverse complement strand
TTATCTGTGAAGCAGACGTTAAAACTAACAGATATTATCGCAGTAGGCTTTATGCTATTTGCGTTCTTTTTAGGTGCGGGCAATATTATCTTTCCACCTCTAGCGGGTCAGTTAGCGGGTGAAAACTTAATGCCAGCTATGTTTGGTTTCTTGCTAACAGCGGTAGGTCTACCTCTTATTACTATCGTTGCTATTGCTGTTGCTGGTGGTTCTTGGGATCACTTGACGCAAGATCTTCCGAAAAAAGCGGCAGTTCTTATGGCTGCACTGATTTTCATCATCATTGGTCCTGCGTTTGCAGCGCCTCGTACTGGCCTAGTGGCTTACGAGATGGCGGTGAAACCTTTCTTCCTTGAGGCGTCACAAACGCATCTGACAGCGTTCTCAGTGATCTTCTTTATCGCAGCGATGATGTTCTCATGGTTCCAAGGCCGTTTGATCGATCTTATCGGTAAAGTACTGACACCAGCATTGTTCGTTGGTTTGATCATTCTTGCTGCCGCTGTCTTCCTTGATCCTCAGGGCGATATGATTGGCGCGCACGGTGAATACCTAACGCAGCCTCTGACCAAAGGCTTCTTAGAAGGCTACAACACAATGGATACGTTCGCGTCATTGATGTTTGGTATGCTGATGGTTGATGCACTGCGCGGTAAAGGCATTACTGAGCGCTCTGCAACTACTAAATATCTGATCTATGCAGGTTGTATTGCTGCTGCTGGTCTTGCGTTTGTTTACATCTCACTATTTTACTTAGGTGCGACGAGTGCAACGGTTGCTGCTGGTGCTGATAATGGTGGCCTAGTGCTTAGCCAATACGTTCAAGCGTTGTTTGGTCCATACGGTCAAATCGTTCTGTCTGTCATCGTATTGCTAGCGTGTCTGACAACCGCGATTGGCTTGATTTCTGCGTGTTCAGATTTCTTCAGCTCGAAAACACCACTGTCATACAAGCAATGGGTACTGATTAATGGTTCTGTTTGTGCATTGGTTGCAAACGTTGGTCTTGCGCAGCTGATTTCTCTGTCAGTGCCAGTATTGTTTGCGCTGTACCCTGTGGCGATTGCGTTGGTTGCACTAACATTTGTGCGCAGCAAACTGCCGAATCCACGCTTTGCTTACCGTGCGGTACTGCTTGTATCTCTGCTGTTTGCGTTAGTTGATGCGGCAAAAGTATCGGGTATTGATGTTTCTGCGTTTAACATGTTGCCACTATTCGAAGTCGGCATGGGTTGGGTGCTTCCAACATTTGCGGCTATCGTGTGCATGTTCTTCATCGCGAAACCTCGCCCAGAGCTAGCACAAGAAACCGCGTAATCAAGATAATAAAAAGCCCGATGAATTACTTCATCGGGCTTTTTACTTTTTAATGATGACGTGTTTGCGCTATTAAAGCGTGTCGTGGAATTCCACAAGAACTTGTTCACACCATTTTTCGATGCGTTCATCACTCAGTTCGTACTGTGAGTCTTCATCTAACGCAAGTCCAACAAACTTGCTGCCATCTTCGATCAATGCTTTCGATGCTTCAAATTCGTAGCCTTCATTTGGCCAGTAACCGATAAAGGTTGCGCCTGTGGCTTGCAATTCATCGTGAAGTAAGCCCATCGCATCTAAATACCACTCTCCGTAACCTTCTTGGTCACCCAGACCAAACAGCGCTACAACTTTGCCTTTCAGTGGTGTGGTCGCGATGTCTTGCCAAATCGCGTTCCAATCTTCTTGAATTTCACCAAAATCCCAAGTTGAGATGCCAAGGAGTAATAAGTCGTAGTCCGCCATTAGTGATAACGGTGTCTCTTTCACATTGTGAATGTCGACAAGGTCTTCACCAATAAGGGTACGAATTTTCTCTGCTGCCATTTCGGTGTAGCAGGTCGTTGAGCCGTAAAAGAGTCCGATTTTCATTATATTCGTCGTTATTTGTGTTGCTGTTGTGGAAGATTCTAACCATAAATTGAGGAAGATTGCAGCGAATATCCTATGTGGGATGATTTTTTATGGTATTGGATTGGCAGGTGCTTTAATCTAAATACTGTAAATATAAACAGATAAGGAAGCATTCATGACGGCACAACAGCCTGTCAATCAACAAGATTTTTCGCTTGTTGAGCAATTCTTAGATGCGATGTGGATGGAGCGTGGCCTATCAGAGAACACGTTGGCTTCCTACCGAAACGATTTAATGAAGCTGCTCGTGTGGATGGAGAAACATCGATACCGTCTTGATTTTATCAGTTTGTCTGGCTTGCAAGAATATCAAAGCCACCTTGTAGATTTAGATTACAAACAGACGTCTCGTGCGCGTATGTTGTCGGCGATTCGCCGTTTATTCCAATACCTGCATCGTGAGAAGGTGCGCGCTGATGACCCGAGTGCGCTCTTGGTTAGCCCTAAACTGCCACAACGTTTACCCAAAGATATTAGTGAAGAGCAAGTGGACGCGTTGCTCGAAGCGCCAGACCCGAATGACCCTATAGAATTGCGCGATAAAGCGATGCTAGAGCTACTCTACGCGACAGGGTTGCGTGTGACAGAGCTCGTCAGTTTGACCATGGAAAATGTTAGCTTGCGCCAAGGGGTGGTGCGCGTGACTGGTAAAGGTGGTAAAGAGCGCCTGGTTCCTATGGGGGAAAACGCGGTCGATTGGATCGAGACGTTCATTCAACAAGGGCGCCCTGCGTTACTTGGTGATACATCATCTGATATTGTTTTTCCTAGTAAACGCGCAAGACAGATGACTCGTCAGACGTTTTGGCACCGTATTAAATACTATGCTTTGATAGCAGGGATTGATACTGATCAGCTGTCGCCGCACGTACTGCGTCATGCCTTTGCCACGCATTTATTGAACTATGGCGCAGATCTCAGGGTCGTACAGATGCTTTTAGGACATAGTGACTTATCGACCACGCAAATTTATACTCACGTGGCGACTGAACGATTGAAGCAGATCCACAGTCAACACCACCCAAGAGCATAACAATGGTTAGATTCATCCATGTCCTCTTGGAAAAACGATTTTACATTAAGGTGAATTTCATGAGCGTATTACGCCGACTAACTCTGCTGACTTTACCATTTTTTGTTACCGCTTGTGGTGCAGAAGAAAGTCAGGCTCAAACGGAGACTCCTGCGCAACAAGTGGCGCCAGCTGCACAAAGCGGCTTTGATGAAGCAGCATTAAAAACTAAGTTCTCAAAGCTTGGTTTATCTATCGTTGATATTCAACCATCAGACGTCGCTGGCTTATTGGAAATTCAAACCAATGGCGGGATCCTGTTTGCTTCAAATGATGGTAGCCATTTTATCGCCGGTACGCTTTATGCCATTAATGATGATGGCAGTTACAAAGATGTCATAGCAGAGCGTCAAGCGCCGCTTAACGCCGAGAAAATTGCGCAGTTCTCCGATAGCATGATCGAATACAAAGCCGACGATGAAAAGTACGTTGTGACCGTATTCACCGATATCACATGTGGTTACTGTGTGCGTCTGCATAGCCAAATGCAAGGCTATAATGATCTAGGTATTACAGTGCGTTACATGGCTTACCCTCGCCAAGGTGCAACTGGCCCTGTGGCAGAACAAATGGCAACGATTTGGTGTGCTGAAGATCCGGCGTCGGCAATGCACAACGCGAAAGTGAATCGTACATTTGATAACCCTGCGAAAGACCTGAAACAGTGTAAAGAAACCATCCAGGCGCATTACAATCTAGGTCGCCAATTGGGTATTTCTGGTACGCCAGCAATCTTCTTACCGAATGGCGAAATGGTTGGTGGCTACCTACCACCTGCAGAGCTATTGAAACGTTTAAAGCAACTATAATCCATTAGGAGCAGAGTCGGCAAAGTTGTCGGCTCTTTTAAGCATGATAGAAATTCAACGACGTCCTGAACCTGATCTTTCCCTTCTTCCTGATTCCATTCCTCCGATTCTTAAACGTATCTACATCAACCGTGGGATAACGGATCTTTCACAATTAGAAACGTCGGCCCGTGGGTTGCATTCATATCAAAAACTCGGGGGGATTGAGCAAGCTGTCGATCTTTTGTTTCAGGGGATAAAAGAACAAAAACGCATCATCGTTGTCGGTGATTTTGACGCTGATGGCGCGACAAGCTCAGCATTATCAGTACTCGCGCTGCGCATGCTTGGTAGTCACAATGTGGATTACCTAGTGCCAAATCGTTTTGAAGACGGTTATGGGTTAAGCCCAGAAGTCGTTGACCAAGCCTTAGAGCTTGGCGCTGAGATGATCATGACGGTGGATAACGGCGTCTCATCAATCGAAGGCGTGCGTTACGCAAAAGAAAATGGCATTACCGTGCTTGTTACCGATCACCACTTGCCAGGACAAGTGTTGCCTGATGTGGATGCAATGGTGAACCCAAACCTTGAGAGCTGTAGCTTTCCATCTAAAGCGCTTGCGGGTGTAGGGGTCGCGTTTTATCTCATGATGGCACTATGCGTTCATATGCGAAAACACAATTGGTTTGCAGAACAGGGGATGCAAGAGCCCAAGTTGATGGAATTGATTGACCTTGTTGCACTGGGTACCGTCGCCGACGTCGTTCCATTGGATGAAAACAACCGCATTCTTGTACACCAAGGCTTGCAACGTATTCGTGCGGGCAAAGCGCGTCCCGGCATCCAAGCGTTAATTGAGGTCGCTAAGCGCGATGCGCGTCGTTTAGTTGCGTCCGATTTTGGCTTTGCTTTAGGTCCACGTATTAACGCAGCAGGCCGTCTTGATGACATGTCTTTCGGTGTTGAACTGCTGATGTGTAACAACATCCACGCTGCTCGTCGCATGGCAAGTGAATTGGATGGCTTGAACCAAACTCGTAAAGAGATTGAAGAAGGCATGAAGCAAGAAGCGATGGCTTTCTGTGAGCGCCTTCAGTTTGGTGAAGGCAATGAGCTTCCTTATGGCCTAGCCTTGTTCCAACGTGATTGGCATCAAGGTGTGATTGGTATTTTGGCTTCGCGCATTAAAGAGAAGTTTCACCGTCCAGTCATTGCATTTGCTGATGGCGGAGAAGGGACGATTAAAGGCTCGTGTCGTTCTATTCCGGGGCTACACATGCGCGATGCGTTGGATTTCATCGATACGCAAAACCCGGGTTTGATCATCAAGTTTGGTGGACACGCCATGGCAGCAGGCTTAACGATTAAAGAGCAGGATTTTGAGCGTTTCAGTCGTTTGTTTGATGAAGTGGTAAAAAAGGAACTCGATGAAGCGGCGCTAAAAGGCGTGATCATGTCAGATGGTGAACTTAAGCCGGAAGAGTTCTCTATGCATGTTGCTGAACAGCTGCGATCGGGTGGCCCTTTTGGACAAGCCTTCCCTGAACCAATCTTTGATGGTGAGTTTAAAGTACTGCATCAAAAGCTGGTGGGTGAGAAGCATCTTAAATTGATGTTAGAGCCGCTTTATAAAGGTCACCCTACGAATGTGATGATCGACGGCATTGCATTCAATGTTGATCTACGCCGATGGCCAGATGCATCGGTTAAAACAGTACGTCTCGCGTATAAGCTGGATGTGAATGAATTTCGTGGTAATCAATCATTGCAATTGATGATCGACCATATCGAAGCTAAGTAATACCTAGATTAACCTTTCTTATAGAGTACGGTTGCCCCTAAGTGGGCGTAAAATTTTATGACCGTGCTCTCTCTCACCGCAATCTGATTTCTCATCCGAAATTTTCCTGTATCTCGGTCACATTTTTCAGTAGAATTTCTCGGTTAAATTCTATTCTAAAATGTTGAGTAAACATGTTTGAAATCAATCCAATTAAAAACCGTCTGCAGGACGTGTCTCAGCGCACAAATGTCCTGAGGGGGTATCTTTGACTATGACGCGAAGAAAGAGCGTCTAGAAGAAGTCAACGCAGAACTTGAACAACCAGATGTATGGAACGAACCTGAGCGTGCGCAAGCACTGGGTAAAGAGCGTGCATCACTAGAAGCGGTTGTTGAAACCATTGATCAACTAGAGCAAGGTGTGGAAGATGTAGAAGGTCTTCTTGAGCTGGCTGTAGAAGAAGAAGATCAAGAAACATTTGACGAAATTGAACCAGAACTTGCTGAGTTGGAAGAGAAGCTAGAAAAGCTTGAATTCCGTCGTATGTTCTCTGGCGACCACGATAGCTCTGATTGTTACATCGATTTGCAAGCAGGTTCTGGTGGTACAGAAGCACAAGACTGGACTAACATGCTGCTGCGTATGTACCTACGTTGGGCAGAAGCGAAGGGCTTCAAAGCTGAAGTGATTGAAGTCTCTGAAGGTGAAGTCGCGGGTCTTAAGTCGGCAACAGTTCGCATCTCTGGTGAGTATGCGTACGGTTGGTTACGCACTGAAACGGGCGTCCATCGTCTTGTTCGTAAATCTCCGTTCGATTCAGGCGGTCGTCGCCATACGTCATTTGCTTCTGCGTTCATCTATCCAGAGATTGATGAAAACATCGACATCGACATTAATCCTTCCGACCTACGTATTGACGTTTACCGTGCGTCAGGCGCAGGTGGTCAGCACGTAAACACCACAGAATCTGCGGTACGTATTACGCACGTACCTACGAACACAGTGGTTCAGTGTCAGAATGACCGTTCTCAACATAAGAACAAAGATCAGGCAATGAAACAGCTTCGAGCGAAGCTATTTGAGCTTGAATTGCAAAAGCAAAACGCGGAAAAACAAGCTAATGAAGACGCTAAGTCTGACATTGGCTGGGGTAGCCAGATCCGTTCTTACGTATTGGATGACTCACGTATTAAGGACCTCCGTACGGGCATTGAAAACCGTAATACTCAAGCGGTTCTTGATGGCGATCTGGACAAATTTATTGAAGCTAGCCTGAAATCAGGTCTATAAAGCTTTTCACCGACAAAAACAGGATACATCGAAAATGACTGATGCTGTTCAAAACGAAACTGTACTAGAAGAAAATAAGCTGATTGCTGAACGCCGCGCTAAACTGGATGCAATCCGAAAGAGCTGCAAAGCGAACGGCCATCCAAACGACTTCCGTCGTGACGCACTAGCGGGCGACCTTCAGAAAGAGTTCGGTGAAAAGACGAAGGAAGAGCTAGAAGAGCTTAACCACGTAGTAGCAATCGCTGGCCGTATCATGGCTAAACGTGGTCCATTCTTGGTAATTCAAGAAACTTCTGGCCGTATCCAAGCTTATGCTGACAAAGCGGTTCAAAAAGTACTTAAAGAAAAATACCAAGGTCTAGATATCGGTGACATCATCGGTGTTAAAGGTGCACTTCATAAGTCTGGTAAGGGTGACCTATACGTGAACATGGAAGAGTACGAGTTGCTAACCAAAGCACTACGTCCACTTCCAGAGAAGTTCCACGGTCTAACTGACCAAGAGATGCGTTACCGCCAACGTTACGTTGACCTGATCGTTAACGAAGACTCTCGTCAAGCGTTTGTAGTACGTTCTAAAGTAATGTCTGCAATCCGCAACTTCATGATCTCTAAGCAGTTCATGGAAGTTGAAACGCCAATGATGCACGTTATCCCTGGCGGTGCGAGTGCGCGTCCATTCATCACGCACCACAACGCACTAGACATGCCAATGTACCTACGTATCGCGCCAGAGCTATACCTGAAGCGTCTAGTTGTTGGTGGTTTTGATCGCGTATTCGAAATCAACCGTAACTTCCGTAACGAAGGCCTTTCTCCACGTCACAACCCAGAATTCACAATGATGGAATTCTACATGGCGTACGCAGACTACAAAGATCTGATGGACCTAACTGAAGAACTACTAAGCTCAGTGGCGCAAGAAGTTCTAGGTTCAACGTCAATGCCTTACGGTGATGAAACGGTTGAGTTTGGTGGTACTTACACTCGTATGAGCATGTTCGAAGCAATCAAGCACTACAACCCAGACCACGCGCAAATCCAAGCGCTAACAGAAGAAGACCTACAAAACCGTGATCTAATGGTTTCTATCGCGAAATCTGTTCACGTTGAAGTAGAACCTTTCTGGACATGTGGTCAGCTTCTTGAAGAGATCTTTGGTGAAACAGCAGAACCTAAGCTAATGCAGCCTACGTTCATCACTGGCTACCCAGCAGATATCTCTCCACTAGCTCGTCGTAGCGATGACAACCCGTTCTTTACAGACCGCTTTGAATTCTTTATCGGTGGCCGTGAAGTAGCGAACGGTTTCTCAGAGCTTAACGATGCTGAAGACCAAGATGCACGCTTTAAAGCACAGGTTGAAGCGAAAGAGTCTGGTGACGACGAAGCAATGTTCTACGATGCAGACTACATCACTGCTCTAGAGCACGGCCTACCGCCAACAGCAGGCCAAGGTATCGGTATCGACCGTTTGGTTATGCTACTGACTAACACGCACACTATCCGTGACGTGATCTTATTCCCTGCAATGCGCCCGCAGGCGTAATTCGATAGGATGAGTAAAAAACCACCTTCGGGTGGTTTTTTTTGCCTTTTAGTTAAGCTGATTCAAGTTGTTGCATTTGCCTTTTAATGGGATATGCAAATAAACATTCGCCAAATCTCAATCTATTGCATAGTCTTAATACTGAGACAGACGTGAGGGGGCGGAGTCTCGATAATGTTACCCGCTCGCAAAGATAAGTTTGTGGCACAAAATTTCTATTAACAATGAAAAAGGGTTAGAGAATGGCTGGGCAGTTTAAGATGGATTCCATCCCGGGATCGCTTGTGGTAGTTGGCGGTACTTATGAGCCTTGGTTATCGGTACTGGAGCAAGTGGGCTGGAAGTGTCACCAAGTAGGTGACTTACGCAAAGCTAATACGCTGTTAGAAGATATTGGTCCATGTATCGGTATTGTTGATCTCAGCCATGACGAGTTCAGCTTGAATGGTTTGGCGAACTTAGTCAGCTCTCACAAACACGTACGTTGGTTAGCGTTTATTCGTGAATCTCAGCTTGGCACTGACACCATATGCCAGTTCATTGTTAACTTTTGTATCGATTTTTTTACAGCGCCGATCCCAGATGCACAGTTATTAAGCACAATAGGTCACCAGCTTGGCATGCTTAAGTTGGAGAAAAAAGTTTGGCCTAGTTTTGGTAGCAGTTTAGATATGGGGCTGATCGGTGAA
Organism: Vibrio sp. 1751; assembly: GCF_033339895.1. Taxonomy (NCBI): domain Bacteria; kingdom Pseudomonadati; phylum Pseudomonadota; class Gammaproteobacteria; order Vibrionales; family Vibrionaceae; genus Vibrio; species Vibrio sp. 1751. The sequence continues at coordinate 13,663 of NZ_JAWOVM010000071.1, read as the reverse complement.
TCTATCCCGATGAAACGTTTACGCGATCAAGTGAAGCGCATCGGTCCAACAGACGTCAGCATTCTGATTTCTGGGGAAAGTGGGACTGGTAAAGAGGCGGTTGCTAGGGCCATCCATAAAGTCTCTTCACGCTCTCATAAACCGTTTATGGCAATTAACTGTCGCGCACTCAATGAACAACGTTTCCAAGCTGAAGTATTTGGTATTAACGCCGATGAAGATATGGAAGCATGCCTGCTTGAACAAGCAGATGGCGGCACCGTGTTGTTTAACGACATTCTTACCATTTCAAAAGAGCAGCAAATGAATCTGCTGAGATTCTTGCAAGAAGGCACCATTGATACCAAAGATGGCGTAAAAGCGGTTAACGTGCGTATTCTTGCTGCTAACTCGTCAGATGTTGAAAAAGCTTTGATTGACGGTGACTTCAATGAAGAGCTTTACCATTACATCAACGTTCTGCGCATCAATGTCCCTAGCTTGAAAGAACGTGCGAGTGACATCGCATTGCTGGCTCGTTTCTACTTACAAGAGTTCTCAAAAGAGTACAACTCGCAAGCAAAAAGCTTTTCTGAGGATGCATTCAAGGCACTGACACGTTATTTCTGGCCTGGAAATGTGCGTGAGCTGATGAACCAAGTGAAGCGAGCGGTATTAATGTCCGACAGCGTAATGATTGAAGATCATCACTTAGATTTACCTCAACGTAATGACTCAAAGCGCAGCTTGAAATCAATCCGAGAGAAGAGTGAACGTGATGCGTTGCTGGTTGTTTTGGAATCTCATTCTGGTCAAGTTTCAAATGCGGCGAAAGAGCTCGGAGTTTCGCGTGCAACCATGTATCGACTACTTAATAAACATAACTTGATTTCCGAACAAGCCATGTAGTTGGCCTTTCCCTGTGTTAAATAGGCGAATAAATACAATAAAAGAGAGTGGCCACAGAGCCGCTCTTTTTATTTTTGTTTGGTTTGATTTATAAAATCCGCAAATTTATATATTCCTCAGGTGAATATGTTATACATAAAAGTATATGAAACTAAATTGCGGTGTATTGATTTGTTTTTAATCAAAAAGGCAAAAAATGTTTGATATATATTCATCAAAGCTTACAATTTAACCGTAACTCAATGAGTTATACCTTTCATAAACGGATTAATTTTTAGCTAGGAGGCGCAAGATGAAACATTACGTTGTTAACACCACTGCTTGCGCTGATCGTATGCCTATCGCTCCGATAACCCTTAAATCGGATGATACCAATACCACTGGCTCACAAGATAAAAATTAATCCGTAACCTATCATATTTATTACTAGGCTGCGGGAAAGTAGCGGCTTAGTATCAACAGAATATTTCTGTTCATTTTACGCACTATTTTTTCCCAGTCGAATACATCGATAATCGGAGAAAATATTATGCGTCACTCTATTTACCTACAATTGGCCACTTTGCTATTGAAAGCAGACCTTAAACGCGAAGAAAAACAATGGCAGCGTACCATACGCCGAACTGCTCATGATATTCCATGGACGAATGTTCATCTATTGAGGGATATTGGTTTAGATCGCGATGGTCGTTCTACACGTGCCAATGTTCCGGATGCAGTAAAAGTTGAACGTCGAGTTCGTCACCTTCGTCGAGTCTTAACGTCGCGAATAATGACGTAATGGTTAGCGTGTTGGACTGACTGAGTTGCTAACGAGTCATTCAACACGCTTAACTTTTTATATGAAGTATGACTTCATTGGATAAACAGCTGATCTTGAAGATCAGCTGTTTTCGTTTGAAGGGAGCTTTACTGTTAAGGGCAAGGATTCGAGTAAGTTGTACCTATTGCTTGAATTTCAGTAAGTAGCTCGTCGCTAAGTTGCAAATCAATACTGTCGATATTGGCTTTTAATTGGTCTAGGTTTGTTGCTCCGATAATGTTAGAAGCAACAAATGGACGCTGATTGACAAACGCGAGCGCCATTTGTGCAGGGTTTAGACCATGCTCTTGAGCTAAATTGACGTAAGCTTCGGTCGCTTTAACACCTTGTGGAGTGAAGTAGCGCGCAAAACGCTCCCACTTAGTGCATCGAGCGCCTTCAGGTTTTGCCCCGTTTAGGTATTTACCACTCAGGCAGCCAAATGCCAAAGGAGAGTAGGCAAGTAACTGAACGCCTTCGTAATGGCTGATTTCAGACAAGCCAACTTCGAAGCTGCGGTTCAATAAGTTATATGGGTTTTGAATGGAGACAATTCTTGGCAAATCGTGCTTTTCTGCCAAACGCAGTAGCGACATCACCCCCCACGGCGTCTCGTTGGATACGCCGATATAGCGCACTTTACCTGCATTCACTAATTCAGTAAGCGCTTCCAACGTTTCAATTAACGTGACTTCTTCTTGTTTGTCAGGGTATGGGTAGTTGAGTTGACCAAAGCAGTTGGTTTGACGCTGCGGCCAATGTAGTTGGTACAAATCGACATAATCGGTTTGTAGACGATTAAGGCTGTCATCAATTGCTGTATGGATGTGGCGACGATTAAGGCTCATGTTGTCTCTAATGTGAGGAACATTGCGAGGGCCTGCCACTTTTGTTGCCAGTACTACTTTCTCTCTTTTGCCGCTTTTTGCTAACCAATTACCGATGTATTGCTCGGTGAGCCCTTGTGTTTCCGAGTTTGGCGGTACAGGGTACATCTCTGCGGTATCGATGAAGTTCACCCCATGATCGAGGGCAAAGTCGAGCTGTTCAAAGGCGTCCTTTTCTGTGTTTTGCTCGCCAAACGTCATAGTGCCGAGGCAGATTTTACTGATCTCAAGTGATGAGTGCGGTAGTTTTGTGTATTGCATATCACGTCCTTGAAGAGTTACCGACTAAATAAGTGACTCCAATATAGGGGATTTTTAGCCGCAATCGCAAATGATTTACGTATAAAGGAAGAGCAAACTCGAAAGCTACAGTTAGCCTAACTACACTTAAATGATCGTGTGAAGGAGGTATGTTATGCAGAAGCATCAATTGGACATGTGGCTACATGGTCCACATAAAGATACTTATAAAACTCCCAAAGTATTTGTGATTGGGTGTTCTGATGTCTCTGACTATCTTTTAGCTGTGGAGTACAAGCATCAACTTGAGCCGATTAAAGACGGTGAAGACCCGATACATTTTGGCTCTCTAGACTTAGTAAAAGAAGAACTATTGAGGCTAGGGATCGATAAAGCGTATTTAAGGCTGCGCAATGCGTATGACGAATGTGGCACTGAAGAGGCGGCCTCATACTGCGATATTGAGTTATCGCTCGTGACGCACTAAATAGCTGATATGGTTTTATTCTGGTTGAGTGTTAATGTAGTGCTTGAGTAAGATCTGTTCAGTAAACTGTGTTCTAAGGTAAAAGCCTCGGGGCAGAGTTTTCATCGGCTTACCATTTGAGTTGTATGCTTCGGTGAGCGCTTTTGCATTTGCGGCTTTAGGGCGAAGATGCAGCGCTTCTCCGTGTCTGGCGGAAATTTGATCAAATCTTCCCAAGACGATCATCTCCATTAACTCTTCCCAGTCATTTCGCAAAATCCGTTCTTCTTCTTCATCTGGTGACCAAATTAGTGGACTGCCCACACGTCTTTCAGGGAGTGGGATTTCTCGTTCTCCTTCTACGGGTACCCAAAGGACACGAGATAGCTTGTTTCGAACATGACTTGTTTCCCATGTAAGACCATGAACACCAGTGAGGGGGGCCACAGAAACAAAGGTTGTTTCTAAAGGTTTGCCAGAGTAACTGATCGGAATACTTTTCAACTCGATCCCTAGTTTTGCGAAATCTTGTTGAGGTTTACTGCCAGCTGGAGCGCCCAAGTGCCATTCGAGTAATTGACCCACCCAACCTTTATCACGTTTTAAGTTTTCAGGAACAATCATATTCGCCTCGGCGGCCAACTCAGCAAAACAGAGTCCTGCCATATCATGCGCTCGTTCCAATAGCTCTGCTTCTGTTTGTGGTTCTGGTTTCATAGTTACAAGGTGGTATTACAAAAAATATAGTTTATCAAACTCCGACCAAATCTACTGTTTAAGATTTCACCGAGGCGGTGTAAGAACGATCAATTCATAACTTATCCACAGGTGGAGGAGGTATTGATAAGATCCTGGCGGGGTCTGTATGAATAAACAGGGGTTAAAATGCATTTTTGGGGTTGATTTTGTTGTAATCATCTAAACGAATAGCAGGTGAGTGTGGATAAATAGCCTGTTGGTGGATCTTTGACCGATCTGAGTTTGGTGAAAAGATCATCAAGAAACTGAAGATCGAATTATCGTTGTTTTTAAAAATAAATACTTTTTTATCAATGTTTTATGTTTATTTTTTTGTTTCTTCATCTGTTTTGCTTTTGATGGGATTGAACTGAATTACTCATTTGAATTGAATTCTTCACAAAGTTATTCACAGAAAAGGTGAATAAATGTGGGCAATGTCTCACTCTTGTGTTGATAAGGTATGGTTTGATTAAAAGATATCCAAAAATGGTGAAAAGGTAATAAATCTTGCTCATATCACATCAGTAAGTTTGCTAGTAATGGGGATATGTGGAAAAATCACGGTAATAAAAAATTTATTCATAGAGGTTAGCCAGTGATAGATGGCGATGGTTACCGACTTAATGTTGGTATTGTGATATGTAATAACCATGGTCAGGTCTTCTGGGCTAAACGATACGGGCAACACTCATGGCAATTTCCACAAGGTGGGATTGACGAAGGTGAAACCCCTGAACAAGCCATGTTCAGGGAGTTATACGAAGAAGTCGGTTTAACGAAAAAAGACGTTAAGATCATTGCAACAAGTCGTCATTGGTTAAGATATAAGCTACCAAAGCGATTGGTGCGTTGGGACTCCAAGCCTGTTTGTATCGGCCAAAAACAGAAATGGTTTCTGCTGAGATTAGAATGCGATGAGTCTCGCATTAATATGCAACGCGGAAAATCCCCTGAATTTGATGGTTGGCGCTGGGTAAGTTACTGGTATCCAGTTAGGCAAGTTGTTTCTTTCAAGCGAGATGTTTATCGACGAGCGATGAAAGAATTTGCATCCTTAGCCATGCCTTTTCGAGAGAGAAAAGCGAAAGGGAAAAGAAAAAAGCAACGTAGAGGATAATCATGCTCAGTCAGCTAAGGGAAATAGTTGAGAAAGTCTCCAGGGTCGATGATGTGCATCTGGCACTCGATATATTGGTGAAAGAGACTTGTGCTGCCCTTAGTACTGAGTGCTGTACTATCTATCTTGCTAATGAAGAAATGCAGCGCCTTGAGTTAATGGCAACTCAAGGCCTTATTTTTGAAGGTGATAGTATTCATATCAACTTCAATGAAGGCTTGGTTGGGTTGGTAAAACGAAGCGCTGAACCCCTTAACCTTGCCGAAGCCTCAAAACACCCCGAGTTCAAATTCTTTCCTCAACTCGGCGAACAGATTTACCACTCTTTTTTAGCTACTCCAATCATTCATCGTAAACAAGTTTTAGGTGTGTTGGTGATCCAACAAAAAACGCCGCGCTTGTTTAGTGAAATGGAAGAATCGTTTCTTGTTACCTTATCCGCTCAGTTAGCGGTGCTCATTGCACATGCGCAGAATCTTGGGCATTGGCAGTTAGCATCTAAACCCACGGTATTAAAAGGTTTGCCTGCGTCTACTGGTGTCGCGATTGGAGAGTTTTGGTTCGACAATACCCAGCCGAGTTTATCGGATGTTTTCCCTTCGTCCACGTTAGATAAGGAACGCGAGCACGAGACATTACTGGTGGCCATAGAGCGAGCGTTAAATGACTTTCGCCGTATGCGGAAAAAGCTGGACAGTGAAATCAACAAAGATGCGCTGGCGATCTTCGATCTGTTTACTCACTTACTGAATGATCCGATGCTTCGCGGTGATTTGAAGAAGCAGATTGAAAAAGGAGATAGGGCAGACTGGGCGTTACGCCAAGTTGTAGAGTCATACTCGAATCGATTTGCAAGAATGTCGGATGTATACATGCGTGAAAGAGCGCAAGATATCCGAGAGTTAGGGCAAAGGCTGCTCTATTTTCTGCACAACAGTGAGCAAGAAAATTCTGCAATTGATCGTCCCATTATTTTGGTGGCGAACGAACTCACTGCCACCTTGCTCGCTTCTGTACCTAAAGAGTTTTTGTTAGCCGTCGTATCATTAGAGGGAGGCGCAAACTCTCACGCTGCCATTTTATCTCGAGCTCTTGGGGTCCCTGCAGTCATGGGCGCCAACATTAATCCGGATGTGGTGAATGGCAAACTCGGGATAGTCGACGGCTATACGGGTGAGATCTTCTTAGAGCCAAACCGCCAGTTGTTGCGAGAGTATCGCAGCTTAGTAAGCGAAGAGTCTGAACTGTTTGCCATGGTAAACAAGGACCTCGCACTCCCTGCGGTTACGCAAGATAATCACCATATCGAAATTATGCTGAATGCGGGACTCAGTGCAGACAGTAATATTGCCATCAACACAGGTGTTGATGGTGTTGGGTTGTACCGAACTGAGATTGCATTTTTACTTCAGCATCACTTTCCTTCGGAAGATGAGCAGTATCATCAATACCAAGCAATACTTAACAGCTATCCGAATCAACGAGTAGTGATGCGTACTTTGGATATTGGTGGTGACAAACCTTTGCCGTATTTGCCCATCGAAGAAGATAATCCGTTTCTAGGCTGGCGTGGCATTCGTTTTACATTGGATCATCCAGACATTTTCTTGATCCAGCTGCGTGCAATGTTAAGAGCGAGTGCAGAAAGCGGAAACTTAAGTATCTTATTGCCAATGGTGTCAGGGGTAAAAGAGCTAGACGATGCCATTAGCTTGATTAATCAAGCTCACAGCGAAGCCGTTTTGCTTGATGATAGAATTCAATTCCCACAAATTGGGGTCATGATTGAAGTACCATCGATGGTGTATCTGTTGCCAACGATTGCTCACCGTGTTGATTTTGTTTCTGTCGGGACAAACGATTTAACTCAGTATTTATTAGCGGTAGATAGGAACAATTCGCGCGTAGCGGATGTCTATGAATCTATGCATCCTGCGGTACTGTTAGCGCTTAAGCAAATCCATGAGGTGTGTGATAAATATCAGGTGCCCGTGTGTATTTGTGGTGAGCTAGCGGGTGATCCATTTGGCGCTCTTCTCTTACTTGGGTTAGGGTATACCAGTTTGAGTATGAACACCTCCAACGTGGCTAAGGTGAAATATTTGATTCGTCATAGTCAACAAGAAGAATTAGAAAAATTAGCGGAGCAAGCAATGACAAAGTCCTATGGGGAGGACATTCATCAAATGATGCATGACTTCTTCATTCAACAGGGCTTTGCGGGCTTTATCCGTGCAGGTAAAAAGTAGGAAATCGTGACCGTCTCTTTATTTTTGTTATTGTTGGCGCTAGGCGCTTTTGTGGGTGTGATGGCGGGGTTACTCGGTATCGGTGGTGGTTTGATTGTTGTTCCTGCCTTGTTGTATTTGCTTCCTCTTGCTGGGATCTCTCCAGAAATGAGTATGCACATGGCCTTAGCCACTTCGTTAGCGAGTATTATTGTCACGTCTGGCTCATCGGCGATGAATCACCTTAAGCTCGGCAATGTCGATATGTTTGTCGTAAAATGGTTGATGCCTGGTGTGGTCATTGGTGGCTTTGTTGGTGCCAATATTGCTGAGTGGATCCCTACACACTATTTGCCGAAAGTGTTTGGTGTCATTGTTCTTTGCCTGTCAGTACAAATGTTTCGTTCCATTAAAGTTACGAGCAGTAAACCTATGCCGAGCAGCCCTGTGACTGTAGTTTACGGCACGGGAATTGGTGTCGTATCAAGCCTTGCTGGTATTGGTGGTGGCTCACTGTCGGTACCATTTTTAAATAAACATGGGATAGAGATGCGTAAAGCGGTGGGCTCATCCTCCGTTTGTGGTTGCGTGATTGCTATTTCTGGTATGATCGGCTTCATCTTACATGGCTATAAAGTGGAAGGCTTACCTTCATACAGTATTGGCTATGTTTATCTTCCCGCTTTATTAGCGATTGCTATGGCCTCGATGCTCACAACAAAAGTGGGTGCGAAGCTGGCAACTAACCTTCCAACTGCGGTATTAAAAAAGATATTCGCGGTGTTCTTAATGTTTGTTGCAGCGACCATGCTGCTCTAAGTTTGTACCCAAGTCATTCTCGCTGAACCAAGCATCTAGAGGTTACTTGGGTATATTTATTTTGTTGTGATAAGAAGAGAATGATTTATGTCTCAGGGATATATTGAATTTCCCAATATTGATCCGGTTTTAATCTCTATTGGTCCTGTTTCGGTTCGTTGGTACGGTTTGATGTACCTTGTGGGCTTTATGTTTGCTCTATGGTTAGCTAACCGACGTGCGGATAAGCCTGGAAGTGGTTGGACACGAGAGCAGGTTTCTGATTTGTTGTTCGCAGGCTTCCTTGGCGTGGTGATTGGTGGCCGTGTAGGCTACGTGCTTTTCTACAATTTTGAGCTCTTCCTGGCTGACCCTTTGTATCTATTTAAAGTGTGGACCGGTGGTATGTCTTTCCACGGCGGCTTACTGGGTGTGATTACTGCGATGTTCTGGTATGCACACAAAAACGGGCGAACTTTCTTCGGTGTTGCTGACTTTATCGCGCCGCTTGTGCCATTTGGTTTGGGTATGGGGCGTTTAGGTAACTTCATGAACAGCGAGTTGTGGGGCCGAGTAACGGATGTGCCTTGGGCGATCGTTTTCCCAAATGGCGGTCCACTGCCACGTCATCCATCGCAGCTTTATGAAATGGCGCTTGAAGGTATCGTACTTTTCTTCATCTTGAATTGGTTCATCAAGAAACCTCGTCCTCTAGGTTCTGTTTCAGGGTTATTTTTAGCTGGATATGGTACATTCCGCTTCTTAGTTGAGTACGTGCGCGAACCAGACGCTCATTTGGGTTTATTCGGTGGCTTTATTTCCATGGGACAGATTTTATCCCTGCCAATGGTGGTTATCGGTGTCCTCATGATGGTTTGGGCATACAAACGTGGTCATTACAAAGACGAGTTACCACAAAAGACGAAGTAAGGTATTGGTGTGAAACAGTATTTAGATTTGTGTCAACGCATCGTTGACCAAGGTGTTTGGGTTGAAAATGAGCGTACAGGCAAGCGCTGCCTGACCGTAATCAACGCGGATTTAACCTACGATGTTGCGAACAATCAATTTCCGTTGGTCACCACACGTAAAAGTTTTTGGAAAGCGGCCGTTGCAGAGCTATTAGGGTATATTCGTGGTTACGATAATGCGGAAGATTTTCGTAAGCTGGGCACGAAAACCTGGGATGCCAATGCCAACCTAAATGATGCCTGGTTGAATAACCCATACCGTAAAGGTGAAGACGACATGGGCCGTGTCTATGGGGTTCAAGGGCGCGCCTGGGCGAAACCTGATGGTGGTCATGTTGACCAGCTACGTAAGATAGTGGATGACTTAACGCGTGGTGTTGATGACCGCGGTGAAATCTTGAACTTCTATAATAAAGTACCCCTCAAAAAACTACTAGTTAGTGAGTGGGTGAGTGAGTTGCCTTTTATATCAAGACTTTTAAGATGCTTTAATACTAGTAGTCACTACCAGTACCCACTACAAGTTACTCAAGGAGCCTAGCAATGAAACAATATCACGACTTAATGAAAAGAATCCTTGAAGAGGGTGCAGAAAGGGGAGACAGAACAGGTACAGGTACACTTTCAGTCTTTGGTCATCAAATGAGATTTAACCTATCAGAGGGTTTTCCGCTGGTTACAACGAAGAAATGTCATTTACGATCCATTATCCATGAACTCCTTTGGTTCTTGAAAGGAGACACCAACATCACTTACCTAAAAGAAAATGGTGTAAGTATTTGGGATGAGTGGGCAGATGAGAATGGTGATCTTGGCCCTGTTTACGGATATCAGTGGCGGTCTTGGCCTAATTCTGACGGTAGCCACACTGACCAGATTGCGAATGTGGTAGATGCTATTAAGAACAACCCAAATAGCAGAAGACACATGGTTGTTGCCTATAACCCATCTTTTGTAGATGAGATGGCACTACCTCCATGTCATGCGATGTTTCAGTTTTATGTAGCAAATGGCAAGCTTTCGTGTCAGCTTTATCAGAGAAGTTGCGACGTTTTCTTGGGGCTTCCGTTTAATATTGCCTCTTATGCGCTTTTAACTCATATGATTGCACAACAGTGTGATTTAGATGTTGGAGACTTTGTTTGGACTGGAGGGGATACTCATCTTTACCTTAATCACTTAGAGCAAACTAACCTCCAGCTTTCAAGAGAACCATATCCACTTCCAGAGCTGAAAATCAACCGCAAACCTGACAGCTTATTTGACTATAAGTTTGAGGACTTTGAAATCGTAGGCTACGAATCTCACCCTCATATCAAAGCTCCTGTAGCCGTATAAGCAGCTTGCCCCTAAAGGCTTAGCAAGGTGATGGTCTCATTGCGTGAAACCATCACCCTGCCAAAACGCATAGTTCACTACTCGCTAGGCATTTATGATTTTTCTTGACCATTCGCTGAAACACGTTTGTGGACAAAGGCGAGTTTGACAGCCGCAAGCAAGTCTCTCTCAAAAAAGGCCGTTTGGCAGTATTGATTTATTGCTTAATGTTCCCGACTGCAAAACGTCGGAATCAAGATGAACCCTTTGTGATAAAATGCGTTTGAATAGATGATATAAAAATTAATTTAAAATAAAGGTATATTTTTTTTAATTAATCTGTATAGTGGTCTTTGCTCTGACACAGAGTTGTTTCAAGATAAAATATAAAGAAAGTTTTCCAGCGTCATCCCTAGCAAGTTTCTCTCTGTAATCTCCTTAATGCTCTATCCTAAAATAATACCTATGTTCAGTGCACCTTAATTTTAATTTTATAAGGGGCATAATATGTCTAATCAAGTAATTGGTACAGTAAAGTGGTTTAACGAAACTAAAGGTTTTGGTTTTATTTCTCAAGAAAATGGCGATGATTTATTTGTTCATTTCAGAAGCATTTTAGGCGATGGCTTTAAGAAGCTTATTGAAGGCGAGCAGGTTTCCTTTACTGTAGGTAAAGGTCCTAAAGGCCTTCAAGCAGAAAATGTAACGACTATTTAGTCTTACAATTGAATTTACACTGCCTCGTCATACGCCTGGCGAGGTAGTTGCTCTGACAAAGATTTGTTTCAAGATAAAATATAAAGATAGTTTTCCAGCGTAATCCCTAGCAAGTTTCTCTCTGTAATCTCCTTAATTACCTATCCTAAAAATACTTATGTTCAGTGCACCTTAATTATAATTTTTTATAAAGGGGCATAATATGTCTAATCAAATATTTAATAATGAGAATAGAAATAATAAAAACAAATCTATTCAAAATAAAGAAACATCAATACATAAAAAAATAAAGATGAATAGCCTTCTCCAAAGGATTGCTAATGGTGAGACTGGTGTTGTTTTAGAGGAACTACTTTGAAAAATCACGGTAGAAAGAAGATCTGGTTTAAGTTAAAAAAGTGCGAATCATACACTAAAAAAATTTTATTATATTGAATGTAAGGTTTGTACAAGGTTGCTCATAGAAAGACTATGCTCTTCAACAGATGAGCTTTGGAAATAGCAACAACGAAATATCTGGGGCACACATCATATTATGACAAGTGGAACGTTAAGTTGCTTAAACTGTAGGAGCGATGAAACATACTCGTAGTGCTCAGGTTTGTGAGATGAGGTAATAACCATTCTATGATGGTTTTTTGCCGTCCATACTCCTTGATAATCAGTTGCTTGCCTAGTCCAGCTTTTAGGCAGAAACCAAGTCAGTTCGAACGTTTAAGCGTGAAACAATGCCATATTGAAAGCATCACACCACTACGTCTCCTCAAAAGGAATAGGACCATGCCGACCTAAAACACACCGTGATGGATAGCGAAACTATCTTCATGAAAAGTCTAACGAACGCCAAGCGCTCAGCTGAGCATCATGCGCCAGAGGGTGCAATACTAATTAAGATTAGAGATTTAATGGATCAGATGCTAAGTCGAATAACGCTTGATGCTTGATGCTTGATGCTTGATGCTTGATGATAGCTGGGTAGATAGCTGTGAAGACTGACGTTGGTTAGCAATCATGATTCGTTTTTCGTAGTAGCCTTTGACACAGTTTGGATTGTTTGTCTGACAAGGTTTGCTCACGATTAAGTTGATCTCGTAAACCTGTCAGCATGTCTCGGTCCAAGTTGCTCAGCTTTTCGGAATGTAAGAGGAGTGTCGTATTGATAAGCTCAGAGAGGTTTCGTGAACTCATAGTCCCCACTCTTTATCCCACTTTTTTTGTTCTTCAATCTCTTCTATGCGTTTGCGAACACCCATTTTTTTCAACTCTTCTGGTATTCGTTTAATCCCTTTCTGATTAATACTAAATTGCTTCTGCTTTTGTGTCGGTTTAGGTAACTTGCTCATATATCATCCTATTGATGCTAAGAAAGATGATTTTATTCAGATTAGAATAAAGCCATTTCAATTCATTATCTCTTATTAATGTATCGTTCCGCGTTTGCAAAAAGTTTATCGCATGCTTTTTTCTGTGCTAAATATTCTGATGAACTTTCAGTCATAGAGTCGAGAATTTCTTTCGCTTCTTGATATTCTTTTACCATCGCAGCGAATCGTTCTTCGAAGTTGTTTTTCTGTGTTTTCTTGCTTGATTTTCTTACTGGTTTTCTCATATTGCTTCTTATCTTATCGATCCAAAAATTTATTTTATTCGTATTTCGAACGTTCAGAATCTTTATTAAAAAATAAAGTAAAAAAGTCTCCTCGACAGAAGAGACTTTTTATAAATATCTTACACTAACGTAACATTATCCGCTTGAGGACCTTTGTTACCTTGTTCAACAACAAAAGAAACCTTTTGGCCTTCAGATAATGTTTTGAAGCCATCACTAACAATTGATTTGAAGTGAACAAATAGGTCAGAACCGCCGTTATCAGGAGTGATAAATCCAAAACCTTTGGATTCATTAAACCATTTTACTAAGCCTGTTGATTTATTTGACATAATATATCTCGATACATTGATTAAGTTAAAAAGAAAGCTACTAAATAAGGAATGAAGAAAAAGGTATCGCAGGATAAATATGACGAATTTAATCGAATAAAAACTGAGAAGATCTTGAACTAAATATTTTACTAATAGCTCATCGTTTGAGATTCTGACACTATACACTATATGAACATAATAGATATCTATTTCTTGATTGATTTTTATTGTCCATAAAATCAATGACATAAAAAGTGAAAGGCTGAATTGAAATCAACAGTATCATTAAAAATAATTATTGCAAAACAGATATTCGATACAAGCATGATCCCTAATTCTAACTTTGAATGGGGCAAAACATTGCTAGCGATGATCACCGCTGATAAGCCTTTGGACAACACCTTAATAGAGGCTTTGCTAATTTAGCTGCATTTAAAGGGTTAAGAGCGGTATTGAAAATACTCTAATCTGATGGCCAAATTCACTCATCCACTGGGCTTTGTTGCGTAATTCAGACGAGAAACCAAACCTCCTAAAGTTGACCGACTTTTATACAATATACTGAGTT
>NZ_JAWOVM010000070.1:0-22831 GCF_033339895.1 Vibrio sp. 1751 | reverse complement strand
GTCTTCGCCAAGAGCGGCTGCCCATTCGTCTGCTAGCTTTTGATCGTCACTTGGTTCCATTTTTCTATCCTGTGTTACGCCTTACTCATGCCATAGCATGTCTATTTAATAAGGTATCTTAATGGTCTATATCGTCTTCACTCTCAAGCTCGGACATGATGTCTTTACCTAAGAAAGCTAAATCTGTTTTGACGACATGTGGGCGCTCAATTTCCTCAGAAATTTGCACCGCTAATTTGTCTTCCGAACGACCCATTTTTACGCGATAGGTCGGTAGGTCTTCTACAAACATCGTCGCATGTTCTGGCATTTCAATCGGGATGATATCGCCCGGTTGCAGCTCCATGAGATCACGCAAAGAAATGTCTTTTTCGAGCAAGTTCACGCGGAAGTTAACCGGACAATCCATGATCTCTTCACGTAGTGCTGAGCTCCAGCGAACGTCCGTTTCCATCTTGTCGGACTGAACACCTGCATCCAATAGTTCACGGATAGGCTCAACCATGGAGTAAGGCATAACGACATGAAAATCGCCGCCACCGCCGTCAACTTCTATATGGAATGAACTCACGACAATCACTTCTGTCGGGCTGACAATGTTTGCCATGCTTGGGTTTACTTCAGAGTCGAGATATTCGAACTCTACCCCCATCACTGGCGACCACGCTTCTTTATAATCTTCAAATACAATTTTCAGTAACAACTGGATGATGCGGCGTTCCGTTGGGGTAAATTCACGGCCTTCGATTTTGGCGTGGAATCGACCATCACCGCCAAAGAAGTTTTCTACCAGAATAAAGACTAAACGAGCCTCCATGGTGATCAACGCAGTGCCTTTTAACGGACGAAAACGCACCATGTTCAAACTGGTTGGCACGTACAATGTGTTCTGGTATTCACCAAACTTCATCATCTGCACGCCATTGATCGACACCTCTGCCGTTTTACGCAGCATATTAAACAGACTAATACGCATGTGCCGTGCGAAGCGCTCGTTGATAAGTTCGAGCGTCGGCATTCGACCACGTACGATTCTGTCTTGCGACGAGAAATCAAAATTGACGGCACCCTCAGTGTCGTTTTCTATCGGTTCATCGACGTCATCAACATCGTCAACCCCATGCAATAGCGCATCAATTTCGTCTTGGCTTAATAGATCGGTCACGTTTTACCTATTGAATAACAAAATCTGTAAACAGTACTTTTTCAATCACTGGCTTACCGACCGCAGCATTCAGCGCTGCTTTGATATCTTCGGAAGCACGATCGCGCAATTCCACTCGTCCTGTAGGAGAGCGCAATTGATCAACCGTCGCGGAAGCAAACGTTGATAGCATAGAGCTTTCAATCAGTGGCGAATGATACCGCGCCAACTCTTCATTTTCTGCACCGCGAACCATTAACTGCGCTTTAATTTGAACCAGCCTATCGCGGCTATCCCCAGTAACGTTAAATACAAATGCCTGAGGAAGATTCACATACGCGATGGGCGCAGCATCCGATGCCTTCACTTGAGCCTGTTGAGACGATTCAGCCTGAGCAGGTTCATCAGAGCCCATTAGAAAAAATGCCGCTGCCCCGCCACCAAGTAGTAATACTACAACAGCGATGATGATGATAAGTAACTTGCTTTTTCCTTTCGGCGCATCGGCCCCTTGTAACTGTTCTTCTGCCATTCTTGTCTCTTATTGTTCTTTTGAGTTACCAAGACGTTTTAGTGAGTTGCTTGGTAACCATATTCCATTGCCGTTAAACGGCCTTTTATGCGTAAAAACTAATTCCATCACGCTTTGAAGCGACATTCAAATCCAGATTGACATCAGATTCAAAACCCTCTTCGGACTGTCCAGAAAAACCGCCACTTTGCGCGCTTTGACCATGTTGTTCAGCAGTATATCTACCTTGCTGTTGCCCGCTGTTTTGTTGCTGGACGGAAGAATCAGCCAGCTGCATACCTTGTTGCGCTAACATTTCTCTCAAACGAGGGAGCGTCTGTTCAATAATGTCACGAGCTTGCGGGTTGTTCACTGTAAAATGTACATTGGCAACGTCATTATTCATGGTCATACGAATTTGCATACGACCTAACTCTGGTGGATCAAGACGAATATCGAGATTTTTCAGATTCTTCGACATCATCATTTGCACTTTTTCCGCAACTTGCTCGTTGGCTAGCTCTTTAGTTAGTTGCAACGGAAGCTGAGCTTGTTGTGCAGCATCAATACGCGCTTGTTGCTGAACATTAATTCCTTGCTGACCTGCCATAGCCTGAAGCTGTCCAGCGAAACCGTGTTGGAGATCCGGCTTATCTTGTTTATCCGCAGTCGCCTTTAGCGCACCAGTCGCCAATGCTGCGTTCATCACTTTCTGGCTAATCTCTCCGTCTTTCACACCTTGAAGCGACGTCGGCACTTGCGCGGCTATCAACGTATCGGGCGTTGAAGATAATGCGACTTTATCTCCACTATGAGCAGCTTGTGGCTGGGGTACTTGAGCCGCTGTATGCTGGATTTGCTGAGACACTGCCATAGGTCCAGCCTGGCGAGTTAAGTTATGTTGTACTTGTTGCTCTGCTAGAATCTGTTTAATGTCATTAGGGAGCGCAACAAATTGGGCAAGGTCTTGATCAGGAATATCCGCCGTGATCCTTCCTTGTTTCAACCCTTCAATGATCTGAGCTTCTTGCTGAGTCAGTGGTTTTCCTTGCGCCAACTTAGTATCTATAACTTCAAGTTCATCCAAGGATACTCGTGGAAGCGCGTCGATGTTGGAACCATCAACGTCTGTTAACAACGGCGACAGATCATTAGCTACTTCACCACTGACTGCGCTCTTAGCCGTCGGATGGCTGGCTTGTTTCGCTAGCTCTTGCCAAGCAGCAAACTCAGGCGAAAGTTTGTCGACATCGATAGGTTGACCATTCTTATCTAAAATTGGCTCTAAGTCTTGTCTTGGGATCATCTGTGCTTGTTCAAGCGAATGAACTGATGGCGTTTCATTCAAAGCCAGCTCATCAAGGAGTGTCGAAACGGTTGCTTGATCGTGGAACGAATGCACTAAATTCGCGCTCTGAGGCAAAACTTTGCCACTATCGATGGATGCATTACTCGCATTCAGGGTTTGATTCGCTTGTTCAATTCGACCAAGAAGCTGTTGTCCTTCGCCCATCGTGCTTTTTACGTCCATTGTATCTGATGGGTTGCTCGTATCGATTAATGTTGATTTCACTTTTTCAATAGCTTCAACATCATTCTCCAAAGGTGTGCTGTTACTCGCCTTTTGTAAACTTGCTTCTTCACTTAAGGTTGCATTCGGTTTGTTTGCTGATATTTCATCAAAACCATGGGTCTCGTCACTGACGGATTCTTGGCTTTCTTGCGCCAACAATTCGTCCGAGACGTTAGCAGAAGAAGTACTGCCTACATCCGCTCTTTCTTTTTCTTCAACCACTGTCGATTCTGTTGCTACTTTTTCGGGCTTTTGTTTACCAGCAAACGCATCGGTTAACGTTTCTAAAAATCCCTTGCTCTCGGTGCTCTCTGCGGACGCTTTAGCGGACACATCAGAAACTGGCGTCTTGGTAGTCGCAGATACATGGGACAAATTCACACTCATTTAGAAACTCTCGTTCTCGTGGCTCTGAGCGTATCGCTGACAGACAGCAATACTGGCGGCAAACAAAGGTCAAAAAGACCTGACACTGACAGCTAAAATGCAAAAATCACACCACAATATTGAGCCAATTCTCGGTAAGCTAATAGATGGCATGTTTATGGAACAAATATCAACAGTACTATCCGAGAACCTGGTTCCTAACATGATGTACAGCTACTTGATTGACTTTGAAAAACGATAAGCGTAAACAGACATTTGACTTAACAATTAAGGAATCACTTTGAAGATCACAGAATTACGCCAATATAGAATCAGAGCAGGCAAAACAGAACAGTGGCTAAGTTGGATGAAGGAAGAACTGTTGCCCTATCAACGCTCACAAGGCATGCGTGTACTGAATACTTACGTCCACACTGGTGATGATGGACATGACTATTTTGTTTGGCTTAGAGAGTTCGACAATGAACAAGCACGCCAGACTCTCTACGAAAAAACATACAACGAGTGGTGGGTTCGCGAGATTCGACCGAAGGTGTTTGAATTAATTGAACAAGACTCAATCAAAGTTACCTTACTTGAATCGGTAGAGATGTAGTCAGCTGCAACACCGTAATGCAATATCGAACCAATAACCTTTAGAAACGATGTGGTTTTCGACTGTAAAGTAAGGTGGAAAACTCGTCCATTTGCTTTTGTTCGCGCTTAGCTTCAGCAAGTTGTTTCTCTTTTTCGCGTTTGTCTATCATCCACTCATAGGATTTGCGTTCTTTACGCACGGTTAACCAATATTCTTTACAGTTTTCAACCTGCTCTTTGAAATGACTTTCTGCTTGCTTTTGCTTAGATAAAGTCTCATCTAGCTGGGTAAGGAATCGATTTAAGTGTCCATATTGACTTGCCGTTAGGCCCGCCTGACCACGGTCGACGAGTTGCTGGCAATAATCAAGCCGATACTTTTCAATTTGTTCAACCTGACGGTAATAATCTTCGAGTTCAGAACGCGCTTTGTTCAGTGCAAGCACAGCTTGGTCTTCACGATCCTTAGTTTGCTCAAGTAGAAACTCCATCGCATTATTCATGCGCTATCACCCACCCAAAATGTTTCTAAGCATATTGACGCACATATCGTATGGCACCGATTCTTTCATGCTCTGCTGCAAGTATTCGTCTAACTTCGGTTTCAAAGTAAATGCGCCATCAATAGCAGGATCGGTACCCGGTTTGTACGCTCCAATCGAGACCAAATCTTGATTCTTGCGACAAATAGACAAGACCTGTCGCACCGCTTTTGACATCAAAACGTGCTCTTCCGTCGTGATTTGCGGCATAACACGGCTCACCGACTTCTCGACATCAATCGCCGGATAATGGCCTGCATCCGCCATTTCACGAGAAAGTACAATATGGCCATCAAGAATGGCTCGCGATGCGTCCGCTATCGGATCTTGCAAATCATCCCCTTCGGTCAACACGGTAAAGAACGCCGTAATCGAGCCTTGTTCGGCACTTCCATTACCCGCTCGCTCAACCAGCGCTGGCAGCTTGGCAAATACAGAAGGCGGGTAGCCTTTCGTCGCTGGCGGCTCACCAACAGAAAGTGCGATTTCACGCTGTGCTTGTGCAAAACGAGTCAACGAGTCCATCAATAGCAGAACATCTAACCCTTGGTCCCGGAAGTATTCAGCAATCGTTAATGCCGTTTGGCACCCCTTTAAGCGCATTAGAGGTGAAGCATCGGCAGGCGCCGCGACCACCACTGAGCGGCGACGACCGTCCTCACCCAAGATCTCTTCGATGAACTCTTTAACTTCACGTCCACGCTCACCTATCAGGCCGACGACCACAACCTGTGCGGTGGTGCCTCGCGTCATCATGCCAAGCGTGACCGATTTACCCACACCAGAACCTGCAAACAGACCGATACGCTGACCTTTACCAACCGTCAACAAACCATTGATGGCTTTTAGGCCAACATCGAGCGGTTCAGAAATTGGCTTTCGAGCCAACGGGTTGATTGGTTCGGCATTAAAAGAGGCACGGTGATCGGTATACAAAGGGCCAAGTCCATCAAGTGGATTCCCAACCCCGTCTATCACGCGCCCAAGTAATTCCATGCCGACGGGTAAACCAGCGTCACTGGTTAAAGGGGTGACTCTCGCGCCAGGTAAAATGCCCGTAATTTGTTCGCTTGGCATTAAAAATAGGTTGTCACCTGAAAAGCCGACAACCTCAGCTTCCATCTGACCTGACATGGTTTCCACTAAGCATAAACTGCCAATTGGTGCGCGACAGCCGGTCGCTTCCAACGTTAACCCAACCACACGCACCAGTTTGCCAGAGGCGACAGGGCGCGTCGTAAGGCCTTCAACTTTGTAGCTTTTTAAGCGGTCAGCGAGTGCTTGCATGGATTACTCACCCTCTTGATGACGGTTTGCGCCACAAAAGCTGTGCAATACGCTTTTGACGCGTTCTTCCATGCGATAATTAATGCTTGATTCACCTGCTTCAATCTGGACGTCACCTCGATTGAGCGATGGTTCAGCAACTAACGTCCAGTTGCGACAATCAAGGTCTTCTTCACCATAAGCTGAACGAATAATCGCGACATCTTCTGGATTCAGGTGCAAGGTAATAGGGTGGCCTGATATTGGTAGCGCTTCGACCGACTGCTTCACTGTATCTAAAATAATTTGAGGGTTGGTTTGTACTTCAACGTGCACCACTTCTTTGACTAAGCAGAGCACCATATCCACCAGCTGCTTTTCAACCTGAGCATTCATCAACTCCAAAGGTTGAGCAAACTGATTGGCCAAGTTCATAAAGGTTTCAACTTGCTGCTGAATGTATTCTTGCCCTGCAGTCACCCCTTCAGCTTTTCCGAGCTCAAGACCTTCAGCATGGCCGGCTTGCAACCCTTCTTCTTTACCTTTGTCGTAACCTTGCTTAAAGCCAGCTTCCTGACCTTGATGTAAGCCTTCTTGATAAGCACCTTGCTTAATCAGTTCAATTTGTTCTTCGGTTAGCGCAAGTGGCTGCTCTTCTTCAGGCTCATCAAAATTCGGCACCCATCCCGGGTCATAGTTGAACGCGGTTTGTTTTGCTTGTTTGGCTTTAGGCTCGCCATAATCAGGCAGCCCCCAACGTTGAGGTGCGATCATCGAATCATCTTCATCAGGACGGATAAATCCGCGTTTTCTATCGCCAGCCATGGGTTACCTATTGTGTGTTCGATTAAGAAGTGAGGGTGCTCCGCAATAGGATAATTGCGAAGCAATAGAAATTATAAGAATTCGTCAGCACCGCCAGACAACATGAGCTCACCAGCATCCGCCATTCGACGGGCAATTGCTAAGATTTCTTTCTGAGCGGCTTCTACATCTGCCACTCGTACTGGCGGCATCGCTTCTATATCATCACGCATCATATCAGCAGCACGTTTAGACATGTTCTTGAAGACTTTCTCACGTAACGAGTCATCTGCACCTTTAAGTGCTTTTTGCAACACGTCTTGTGGTACGTCACGCAGCAACTTCTGAATACCTTGGTCGTCCACTTCGACTAAGTTTTCGAAGACAAACATTAGGTCTTGGATTTGCGTCGCCATGTCTTCGTCCTGATCGCGAATTTGTTCCATCAACAAACCTTCGACGTTGTTGTCTAGGTAGTTCATGATCTCCGCTGCTGCTTTCAGGCCGCCAATTTTGGCTGCTTGTGCACCCGCTTGACCCGCGAACTGTTTCTCCATGATTTCGTTCAGCTCTGCCAATGCTGATGGCTGAACCTCTTCAAGGTTGGCAATACGCATCATCAGATCCAAACGCACGCGCTCAGGGAACTGAGACAAAATCTCTGCAGATTGGTCTGCTTCTAAATAAGACAGTACGATAGTTTGAATCTGTGGGTGTTCATTGACTATAATGCTCGCCACTTGGCGTGGGTCCATCCATTTCAAAGAATCCAAACCTTTTGAGCCCGTACCAAGTAGGATCTGGTCAACTAAGTTGTTGGCTTTGTCTTCACCAAGAGCGGCAACCAGTGCATTACGCATAAAGTCTTCGCTGCCCATACCAATGTTGGTGTATTTCTGGATATCCTCCAAAAACGCACGATGAACAGCAGATACCTTGTCTTGGCTGAGATCCTTCGCGCGAGCCATCGCACTACCAACACGCTGAACCTGTTTTGGTTCTAGGTGACGGATAATGCCAGCTGCATCTTGTTCATTAAGGCTCAGTAGCAAAATTGCCGCTTTTTCTTCGCCAGTAATGGTTGAAACATCCAGCTCTACTGGCATTCCCGCGGCGTTGTCATCTTGAGGTACGATATCGTTAGCCATTGTCATTCATCCAGTTTTTCACTACTTGAGCAGCCAGTTCAGGTTCATTAGCAACCAGAGCACGAACCGCTTTCAATACATCTTCATCTTTATGAAGGTTTGGCAAATCAATACTTGAGCCAAACTCGAACAGTTCGCTGCTTTCGATGTCACTACCAATCAAGCTAGTTTCACCATCCGCACCAATCGGCAAGCCGTCTGGTCCGTACATTTCGTCTTCATCATCGCTGGTAGGGTTAAGCAATTTCTTCATTGCTGGGCGAACCAGAACCAACACAACCACAATAATCACTAATGCACTTGCGAACCAACGAACCCAATCACTGAAGTTAGGGTGCTCCCAAATTGGTGGTTCTTCTAGCTGCTCAGCCTCTGGCTCAGCAAACTTTACACTCAATACATTCAGCAAATCGCCACGGCCTTGATCAAAGCCAACGGTACCAATTAATACTTGGCGAATGGCATTGATTTCAGATTCGGACATTGGGGTATAAGTCACTTCACCCGTATCAGGGTTAACTTGACGACGGTCTTTAATCGCAACAGAAACGGTCTGACGAGCCACCGTCCCGGTCTGCTTTCGCTCGTGGCTGATGGTGGTATCTAGCTCAAAGTTACGCGTGGACTCTTTACGAACTGACCCCTGCCCCATGACAGAACCATCTTTCATTTGAGCCACATCTTGCGGAATAGAGGCATCCGCTGGAGGCTGATTACTCAACGCACCCGGAATACCCGCTACCATGTTACCGTTATTGTAATCTTCGAGTGCGTACTCACTGCGGGTCGCAGGGGTGTTCGGATCAAAGCGTTTGCGAGTTTGTTCAACCGCACTGAAATCCATTTGGATATCAACCTGCGCCGTATAGTTGCCATAACCTAAAATCGGTAATAGTACGGAATCAATTTTTTCGCGCAGCGCTTGCTCTTGGCTGCGTTCTAATTCTTGTTCTTTGCGTCGCGCCGCAGAAGCGGGATCTTGGGAGCCTGAGCTGAGTAAGCGGCCATGCTGATCTGTGACGGTAATTCGAGAAGTTTTCATTCCCGGCACGGCACTCGCTACCATGTCGACAATAGAATCCACTTCTTGCTGCTTAAGGTTCGTGCCTGTCGACAATGTCAAAAATACCGACGCAGACGCTTCTTGGTTATGACGCACAAACACGCTGTGCTTTGGCAGTGCCAATAACACTCGTGCTTTGCGAACTTGCTTCATTTCTTCAATTGCTTGAGCCAATTGGCGCTCTCGACTGAGTTTGAGACGCTCTTGCTCGAGACGTTGTGAAACACCAAAACCCATGTCTTGCAGCAAAATATCATCGCCCGCTTCTGTAGCTTGGTTAACGCCGGAACGAACCATGCCAAGTTTGATCGAGTTGTACTCACTCGATTCAACAGAAACAGTATTGCCATCAAGCTTATAATTGATTTTCTGCTGGTCCAGATAATCCAGAACGGGGATCAATTCTTCGGTCTCATACGCACCAAGTGGGCGCATCTCCGGTTCTTTGACCCAAAAGAACAGCATCACGATCAATGCAACACAGATGGATATCGACAGCACAAGCACAACCTGACGAAGTAAATCGAGGTCGCCCACTGCCATATCGAATTTTGACGCACTACGCTCCTCTAGATCTGGATTTTGACTCTCCACATCCACATCGGAACTTGCTACCAGTGCACCATCTGAGCCGCCTTCAGTGACGGTTAAATCTGTAGACTTGTCTGCCACACTTATTACCTAAATTACACTGGCATGTTCATGAGGTCTTTATATGCCTCAACGAGTTTATTGCGAATTTGAACCGTCGCATCAAAAGCGACACTAGACTTGTTACGAGCGATCATAACGTCAGAAAGGGATACATCGGCATCACCACGATCAAAACGGGTTTGTAAATCACCAGATGCTTTTTGAAGTGTGTTCACGTTATTGATGGCTTTAGTTAGGAGATCGTTAAAATCCGCTCCAACTTTCGCCCCACTTGCAGTAGGAGCCGTATTGGTTGCTTCTACCATCATGGCGCGCATTTCTGCCTGAATACCATCAATTTTCATTAGCACCTCTAAGCCAAAAGATTGACTATTAACAAAACTGATTATTGACACAGCAATTAACGTGCCATAAGACATTAGCAATCAATTTACTTACACTTTTCGTCTTATGGCCGTTGTCTATGTTAATTCGGGATATCTATACCAGCATCACGCATTTTGGCAAGCTTATAGCGCAAGGTTCGAGGGCTTATACCCAGTTTCTCCGCCATTTCTTTGCGTCGACCATTACACTCAACCAAAGTCTCCAAAATAATGGCGTATTCTTGATCGCGCAGCTCGCTGCCTAAGCCTTCTCCACCCGTTACTGGGCGGCTGACACTCTCAGCTTGCGCAACTGGCTTAACATTGGGCACGACCATATCTGCGTTTTGCACCACGTGTTGCAAGCTATTGGCATCTTGCCAATCTACGCCCTCAAGCAAAATGTGCTCTGCATCGATGTCGCCATTTTCACTTAATATCAGCGCTCGTTGAACCACGTTATCCAATTCACGAACATTACCCGGCCAAGGGTATTGCAATAGTTTTTCTAACGCAACGGTCGAGAATTGAGGCACTGGCATGCCCATTTTGCTGCAATGACGCTCAGCAAGATGCTTGGCAAGCGGTGCAATATCGCCTTTACGTTCTTTAAGTGCAGGCCACGCAATTGGGAATACATTCAGGCGGTAATATAAGTCCTCTCTGAAGTTTCCTTCTGACACGTATTGCTTAAGATCACGGTTACTCGTCGCTAACACACGAACATCTAACTTGATGCTTTTGCGACTGCCTAGGCGCTCTACTTCTCGCTCTTGCAAAACACGCAATAACTTCGCTTGCAGGTTCAAGTCCATCTCACTGATTTCATCAAGTAAGATTGTGCCACCTTGCGCTTGTTCAAACTTTCCTGGGCATGCCTGAACAGCACCAGTAAATGCGCCCTTTTCATAGCCAAACAGTGTTGCTTCGAGCATATTGTCAGGAATCGCGGCACAGTTAATTGCGACAAAAGGACCATTTTTACGATTTGACGCGTTGTGAATATAACGCGACATCACTTCTTTACCTGAGCCACTAGGACCTAGCACCATAACATTCGCATCTGTACGTGCCACTTTATCGGCCAACGCGAGTAAACGTAGACTTTTCTCATCAGCAACGATAGCGTCACCGTTGTCATCACTTTTTATCGGTGCATAACGACTGACCATATTTAGCAACACTTCTGGTGCAAATGGTTTCGCCATGTAGTCAATTGCGCCATCTTTCATTGCAGACACGGCATCTTCAATGTTGGCGTACGCCGTCATTAGCAATACTGGTAAGTTAGGCCAATTCTGCTTGATGCTTTTGAGCAGAGCTAAGCCACCCATACCCGCCATTTGCACATCAGAAACGACGATATCAACCGTATTCGATTTCAGCTTTAACAGTGCATCTTCAGCACAGTCCGCTTCCAACCACTCATACCCTGCCAGAGCCAGAGTATCGACTAGGGCTTCACGAAGACCTTCATCGTCTTCTACGATCAGCACTTTGCTTTGCGCCATTATGATTCTCCAGAAATTGTTATTACCAAAAGCCGCTTATTGCGCTTCTGTTTGCACTCGCTCTAGCGGAATGCACATGGTGAAGCAGGCTCCATCACCCTGCTCTGAAATAAGTTCCAATCGACCGTCATGGGCACGGCAAACCATTTGAACAACTGCCAACCCTAATCCAGTTCCTTGAGAACGTGTGGTAAAAAATGGCTCCATGATTTTGGCTTGCAGTTCTTCGGGCACTCCCGGTCCGCTGTCTTGCACAGAAATGCGTAACTCACCATTTACCGGGCGGAAAAAAATATCGACTTGCGATTCTTTACCAGACATTTGAATCGCATTCATGACCAGATTACTTAATGCGGATGCAATGGCGTTCGCATTGCCTAGTAGCTCAGTTTGTTCTTCTTCCACTTCTAGGCAGTAATCAATACTGTTGTTTTTTAGCGCGGTTTCGACCATCGGCTGATATTCCGCTACCAACTGGGCAATCGTGAATGGCTTAATGACTTTATTATCACCACCTTTAGCAAAAAGCAGCATATCATTAACCTGCTTTTCCAAATCGTGCAGTCGATCCATTAATTTGGTTTGGAAGCGATCTTTTGTCGCTGGAGGAAGATTTGGCGCTCCCAAATTGGATGCATATAACATAGCGCTCGACAGCGGCGTTCTTACTTGGTGAGCAAGCGACGCAACCATACGTCCTAACGACGATAAGCGCTGTAAATCACTGACACGAGCTTGAAGTAAACGGGTTTCGGTTAAATCGGTAATCAGGATCAATTGACCTGTTGTAGACGCCGAGATGGCGAGTCGAACTTTACGGCCATTCCGCAGGGAAACTTCATGGCCATCATCTTCACGTGGGTCAAACACCGCCTGGATAACGTTGAACCATTTTTCGTTAACCAGTGGAATCTCAAGAATTCGGTGCGCTTCTGGATTTGCTTCACGCACTACTCCGTACGTATCGAGCAAAATCACTCCAGCAGGCATCACATCGAGCACCTGTTTGTAGCGCTCAACCTGATTCTCTACGGAATCTAAATGGGATTGATTGGTGTTGTTATCCATTACTGCCTGTCGAAATATCGCCGCTAAAACTAAAATAGCTTGGTAAGCAATTAGCGTACCAAGCTATTTTTTTATATTTATCAGGACGTTAAGCCATCGACAATAAGTTGACACTCAGAGATAACGGTTTTGGATGCCAGAAAAGCGATGTTAACCAGCCCAAGTGATTATTCAGATATCGTCTTAAAACTTCACTTTACCTAGCGCTGTAAGTTGTACTTACGCATTTTTTCCACCAGCGTAGTACGTCGCATACCCAGCATGTCGGCCGCTCTTGCTACAACGCCACCCTGCGCTTCTAATGCTTGGCTGATCATATTAACTTCTAAATCAGCCAGCAGCTCTTTCAAATTAACCCCTTCCGGTGGCAGCGCTTGCGGGGCGTTCATGCTGTGATCAAGGTCGTCTTGATCTTCAAAGCTAAAATCTTCAGAGAAGATATCTTGGAATACGTCACGCTCTTGCTCTTCCACCGAAACAAATGGATTGCTCTCTGGTTGGAACTCTGGGATGTCACTGTAGCGATATTTGGTTGGTAGATGGTTTACATCCACCAAGCTATTTGGATACAGAATAATCATTCGCTCAACAAGATTAGCCAACTCGCGTACGTTGCCCGGCCAGTGATGCTCCATAAGTGAGTTGATTGCACGAGGTGTAAAGCAGATAGGTTGTCCGCCTTCCGCCTCTAAACGTGTCATCAGTTCTTGCAGCAGCAATGGTATATCTTGTTTGCGCTCTTTCAGCGCTGGCATCTCAATTGGAAACACGTTCAGGCGATAGAACAAGTCTTCTCGGAACGTGCCTTCTTCAATCATATTTTCTAGATTACGGTGTGTCGCCGCCACCACTCGAACATTTACCTTGATGGTACTATTGCCACCTACACGTTCAAAGCAGCGTTCTTGCAATACACGAAGCAACTTTACTTGCATCGACATTGGCATATCGCCAATCTCATCAAGAAAGATCGTGCCACCGTCTGCGAGCTCAAATCGACCTTTACGGGCAGTTAACGCACCAGTAAACGCGCCTTTTTCGTGACCAAATAATTCGCTTTCTAGGAGCTCAGGCGGTATTGCACCACAGTTAATAGGTACAAATGCGCCATCGCGGTATGAAGAATGATAGTGGATGTTACGCGCAACAACTTCTTTACCCGTACCGGACTCACCTAAGATCAACACGTTTGCTTCTGTGTTTGATACTTGCTCAATCAGGTGTCGAACTTCTTGAATACCTCTACTTTGACCAACTAAGCTGCGAAAAAGCGTGTTTTTGCGTGCACTAGCAACAACATTCACTCCTTTTCGCCCCAGAAAATCTTTGCAGTGGCGTAACGCTTCACTAAGCTGTGGGTAATTAAGCGGCAGCTCTAGTTCACCAACAAAATTTGGAAGATCATCAACAGGCAAAGGAAAACGGCCCATGACTAGAAGAGGGATGTGGTAAGCGCTGTTTAAATGAGAGATAACCGTACTCGCCGCTTGACCTGCTGGAATATTACCAACAATACAGCACGACCATACGCTAGACCAATCAACATCGCTGAGCTGATCAGAACTGACCGCTTCGCAATTTTCTCCAACAAATTCCAATATATTGCTTAAATTTAAACGACTTGATGCGTCATCATCAATTACAAGCAGCTTTGCCAAACCATGCATAAGTAAGAATGATTGCCTTTATTTTAGGTGCGTTGCGGCCAAACCTTGATTTGCGCAATTGGGTGCTAAAGAAGGCAGAACCACCACACTCAATTTACGATAGACAAAATAGGAAAATCAGCAACAAAAAAGCCATTAGGGCTACTAATGGCTTCTATTTTATTTGAATATAAAAATAAGGCAACCAAGCAATGGAGAGGTGTGAGCTTGATAGAAACTTTGCTACACAACTCGTTGCGCAATTGACAAATATATTCGTCTAGTATCTTAACGCATTGTTTTGACTATTAAATACCAACTTCAGCAGCGGTAAGATTATGAAACTCTGTTGGGATTT
The DNA here is from genome assembly GCF_033339895.1 of Vibrio sp. 1751. NCBI lineage: Bacteria > Pseudomonadati > Pseudomonadota > Gammaproteobacteria > Vibrionales > Vibrionaceae > Vibrio > Vibrio sp. 1751. Next base: position 8,215 of record NZ_JAWOVM010000070.1, on the reverse strand, counting down.
GGTCCCAAGCGGACTTGATCTCACGGATAATATCGATAACGTCGTCGATCAGCTGAGGCTCATTTTGATGGTTAGCAGCAGAAATTTGCGTGATCATAAACTCATACAGTGAATCTAAGTTTGAAGCAATATCACCACCGTCATCCATAGATAGACAGCTGCGTAGCGCGATAATGATGTCTAACGCTTTACCCAAGCGCTCACCTTTTGCTGGAATATTGCCTGCTTGCATGGCTGCTTTACCTTGAATAAGGCGCTCAATCGCACCAGCCATAAGCATTTGAATGACTTTGTGCGGAGAAGCCGCGCTAAGCTGGCTGTCGACTGATACCTTTTTGTATGCTTGCAAAGAACCGCGCATAGTAATCCTCTTTTAAATAAATTTTTTGTACTGCTGAAGTGAACGCTGGCCATAACGAAACTTATGGAGCTCTTTTCCGACCTTTGACGTTTCCGATTGCATCAGCTCGACAATTCTTTTGGTACGAGTTAGCAATGCTTGCCACTCTGCATCCTGCCTAACCAAAGGATTTTGATGAATAATTGGTAACAGGTTTTGCAATAACCGTTCCCTGATATCGACCAAGCGAAGAATTTCTTCAGCATTAAAATCAATTTTTTCTAATTCTTGCGTAATTAGTTGATCTATATCACTAATTTCCATGAGTTCTTTTTGCATTTATTAACCCAACGCACTCATCAAAGCGCCTAACTGGCCTTGCATTTTACCGGTCGCATCTTGCATCGCGGTAAACTTCGCATGAGTACGCTTCTCTAGGCTTTCCATGCGGCGATCTAATGCCGCTTGATCGTCACTCAAACGGTAATTTTGTTCTGTGAGACTTTTTTCTCGAGTACGAATACTGCCTGTAATACCTGTGATACCGTGAATCGCATCTTCTACTCGTTTAGCAAAACCTGTGTTGCCACCGAAGAACTTTTCTAACTCGTTGAAGTTATTGTTCAACTGGCGGTCTAGCATGTCATAGTTGATTTCTAGTGTGCCTTGACGTGTGGTCGTAATGCCAAATTCTGTTAAGGACTTTAGGTTTTCAGGTGCTTTATCGATTCGAGTAGAAAAAACCGATTTTAATCGTGAATCTGCACTGCGTACGGTGCTGTCACCTGACAACGGCCCTTTTTGACCAGTTACCGGATCCACACTCGCCAACGCTTGGGAGGTTTGATAAAACGAGTTATACGCTGCCACAAAGTTTTCGATATCGTTGCGTACACTTTGACGGTCGTACTCGACACCAATTTCAGCAGGCGGTTTATTCGGTTCTGATTTGCCTTTTAGTGTTAAATCAACACCTTCGATCGCATCTTCAATCACATTGTTGTGGCTAGATAGCTTTGCCACGCCATCAAGCAGAACTTCTGAATCTTGCCCTGCTTGTACTTCTGTCATTCCAAGGTATTCTTCAAAAGCAGATTGTGCCTTTGCGATTTTCGCTTCTGCTTCATCAATTTTTTCCAGACGCTCACGTTCTTGAGGATCAAGTTTAGCGCGATGAATTTGCTTAGCTTGCGCTTCGGAAAGTTCACCACGTGCCACTTTTTCGTCTAACGCTTGCTTTTCACTCGCAATTTTTTGCTCGATTTCCGCTTTTTCTTGCTCAAGAAGCTGCTTAGCCTCTTTCGTCGTAACGTAAGAATCGGTTAGGGTGCCCGATGCGGCATTATTCCAGCCTGGTACATCTGGTGCCTTCTCGATTGCCTTTTCGTCGAGTTCGAGCTCTGGTTCTTCATAAGAGTCCAACAAAGTACCTGACGCAGTTTCTGTCCACCCTGGAATTCTGTCTTCAGGGCGTAAACTCGCGCGTCGGTTGGCTTCATCAATGGCTTCTTGACCAGCTTTGGCTGCTTCTGCACCCGCCGCAGAGATTGGCGCTTGCGATGCATCATCTTGTACATCGTCTGCCGCTTTTTGCTCTTCTGGAGGTAGAGGATTGCCGTTTGCATCCAGCTCTTCTGCTGGTTGTTCCGGAAATTTAAGAGGACCTAAGACATCTTCCGCCGCTGAACGAGCTTCTTCAAGCGCGTTGACGCGGTCTTCAAGTGTTTGGTATTCGAAATATTTAAGAGGGTTGCCTTTTTCTGCCTCCACACTGACTCTGATTTGATGATCCTTACCAGAGAGGTTAGAAGCAAGGATAAGGCGTGGACCTTCGACGTCGTTAATAAGAGATGCACGAACGCCAGGGTTATCTTTAGCGCCATTGATGCCACGTACGACATCGATGAGCTTAGATCGGGAACGAACATCGATATTAAAACGCTCATCACCAAGCGAAATCTGCAGCTTACCAGGGCCAAATTTTGCGTCTTCTGGCAATACGTCAGAAGCGACTTTATGGCTCTGAGCAAGCTGCAACACATCGATAGCATATTTGCCAGCGATAGCATCTGTGGTTGCCGTGGCAGATACGATATTGTCATTGGTCGTTTCGACAGTGCGAACGGCAAATGCTTTCTCCTGACGAAAGTTCGCCATAAGATTTTTCATCGTATCCAATGATTCTCTGAGTCGCCCGTAAGCACTGATACTGGCATTAATTGTCGTGCGTTCGTTGTCGATGCGTTGCTGCTTTGGTACGCGTTCGGCATCCACAATTTTGCTGACCATGGAATTAATATCCATGCCGCCAGACATCCCCAAAGGGCCTAAACTCATCAAATCACCTCTAAAAACGACTTACACTTTTTCAGTCAACAACCCGCTGTTGGCTGTGTGCTCAGCTAGGCGACGCAATACCACTAGCATTTCTTCATCAGGAATTTGACGAATCACGTCACCGGTATTGGCTTCATAAATCGTCACCACATCTCGTCCGGATTCTTCATCCACTCGAAATGCGACTCCTTTGTTTATGGACGTTACAAATTCATTCATTTGTGCGACCAATTTTTCACGTTCTTCTTTGTTCAGTTCTTGACGGCTTTCAGCCATCTCGATCGCAGCTTGAACAGAGAAGTCGTATTCGGTGTTTTTCGCTTTTTGCGGCGAAATCTCACCATTTGAATTTGCTGGGCTAGACGTGCCTATATCATTGCCATTTTTATTTGCAAACTTTGTGCCATTTGGCGTGCCGTAAGGCTGGATGTTCGATGCGTAGGAGGATATATCCATTACAATCTCCCTTCCACCTTATGGGCTAACGATAGAATCTATCGCTTTGGTGCCCCAGCTCTAAGGTGTTGACCTCAGGCTGGGTTTACCACTTAGCCCAACAAGCTTAGCGCTGCAGATGGAGACTGCTTCGCTTGAGCCAGGATTGAAGTACTTGCTTGCTGAAGAATTTGCGACTTAGTCATCGCAGTGGTTTCCTTCGCGTAATCAGTATCTTTAATACGGCTTTTAGACGCGTTAACGTTCTCGTTAATGTTGTCTAGGTTGCTGATTGCGTGGTTGAAGCGGTTTTGGAAAGCACCGAGTGAAGCTCGTTGGCTGTCTACGGACTTAAGAGCACCGTCGATAACCGCTACTGCTTCTTGAGAGCCAGCTACTGTGGTTACATCGATGTCTTTCACTGTTACGTCTTTCGGGCCACCAAAGCCGATCTCGTCTGCTAGGTTGCCAGAAAACTCAACATCACCTTCAACTTTTTGAGAAGAAGCAAATACTTGTAGTTTGCCATCTTCGCCAACAGAGGCTTTTACATCATCGTTTTGACCGTTGATGTATGTCGCTAGCTGCTCAATATCATCGCCTTGCTTAGCGCTGATTGATAGCTCTTTCTCTTCACCCTGCTTGTTGGTGTAGCTCATTTTGAACTCTGTTTTCTCACCAACAGTCCAAGATGCGTCTTTACCCTCTTCTGCTGCGTAGCTCTTACCACCCATTGCTGAAGTGTCTGAGCGTAGGTTACCCATAGAAAGCATCACTGCTTCACCTGAGTCCGCACCGATTTGGAAAGATTGAGTACCGTAAGTACCGTTTAGAAGCTTGTTACCACCGAAAGAGGTAGTTTCAGCAATACGGTTTAGCTCGTCGTTTAGCGCTGTTACTTCTTCTTGGATCGCTACACGTTCTGCTTTTGAGTTAGAGCCGTTCGCCGATTGAAGCGAAAGATCACGCATACGTTGTAGGATGTTGGTAGATTCATTCATTGCACCTTCAGCAACCTGTGCAATAGAAATACCGTCGTTTGCGTTTTTCACTGCCATATCTAGGCCACGGCTTTGTGCATTCAAACGGTTTGAAATCTGTAGACCTGCAGCATCGTCTTTCGCGCTATTGATTTTGTAACCCGAAGACAAACGCTCCATAGATTTTTGTTGACCGTCAGCTGCCTGGTTCAGGTAACGCTGTGCAGTCATCGCAGAGACGTTAGTATTAACGTTAATCGCCATAATTGATCTCCTTAAGGCTTTAGTGAATGTACCGTCGTGTCTCTCACCTCACTTAGGTACATCTCATTTCTCTCAGTCCCTTTAACGGCGACGTATGCATATCCTTTAGGAGAAATTTTCAATTTTTTGCGATTATTTTCTTTGGCTTACTGAAGTGTGATAAAGCTCTAATATTGCCGTTGATGAATACCTTCGCTCTTTTAAAGGCAGAAAAAAACCCAGCCGAAGCTGGGTTTACTCGCTCATCTCTCACCACGAGCCAATGAGGTTCTCGTCTTAGGTTTGAAATTAACCTAGCAGACTTAGCGCTGAGTTTGGCGCTTGTTTCGCTTGCGCAAGGATTGAGCTTGACGCTTGCGATAGAATTTGTGATTTGGTCATTGCCGTCGTTTCTTTCGCGAAATCTGTATCTTTGATACGGCTCTTCGACGCATTCACGTTCTCGTTAATGTTGTCCAAGTTGCTGATTGCGTGGTTGAAACGGTTCTGGAAAGCACCTAGCTCTGCGCGGTGGCTGTCTACATATTTCAGTGCCGCATCGATGATGGCAACAGATTCTTGTGCGCCACCAACTGAGGTTACGTCGATAGTATCTACCGTTACCTTTTTGCCTTCGCCCAAGCCTAGTTCACCAGATAGACCACCTGAAAACTCGACCTCGCCCTCAACTTTGTTGTTGCCAGCGAAGATTTGCAGTTTACCGTCTTGGTCTACTGACGCTTTCACTAGGTCAGTTTGGCCGTTAATGTAAGTCGCAAGCTCTTCAATATCATCACCCGCTTTTGCGCTGATGTTGATTTCTTGCTCTTGGCCGTAGCTGTCCGTTAGGTTGATTTTTAGGTCGTTCTTACCTTCAGCAACGTTCCAATCTTTACCTTTACCGCTTTCTGCTTGGTAGCTTACACCGCCCATCATTTTGTTGTCTGAGCGCATGTCTTTTAGCTCAAGCATTACCGCTTCGCCGTTATCCGCACCGATTTGGAACGATTTCGCGCCGTGGGTACCGTTTAGCAGCTTGTTACCACCGAAAGAGGTTGTTTCTGCGATGCGGTTTAGTTCGTCGTTGAGTGCGGTCACTTCTTCTTGAATCGCAACACGCTCTGCTTTCGAGTTTGAACCGTTTGCTGATTGCAGAGACAAGTCACGCATACGTTGAAGAATGTTAGTGGTCTCATTCATTGCACCTTCAGCAGTTTGTGCAATCGAGATACCGTCGTTCGCGTTGCGAACCGCTACATCCAAACCACGGCTTTGTACGTTCAAACGGTTCGAGATTTGTAGACCCGCAGCGTCATCTTTTGCGCTGTTGATTTTGAAACCCGAAGACAAACGCTCCATAGAAGTTTGTTGAGCTGAGTTTGCGTTGTTTAGGTAACGCTGAGCGGTCATCGCTGATACGTTAGTGTTTACATTCACTGCCATGGTGATTTCTCCAATTGATTTTCCGGTGTAGCGGTTTCCGACGTCTCGGAAAACCAAGTAGTTCTCTCAAAGTTACTTTTATTAACGGCGCATGCCCTGTTTTCTTTAGAGAAAATTTTGGATTTTTTTGAAAATAATTCGTTTGGAGGGGTAATCGTGACAAAGCGGATAAAAAAGCAAAAAAACTTTCATTTTTCGCTAAAGCTTCTTTTCGAATTGTCGATACAGGCAGGTTTTACGTTAAATTCGGGCAAGGCCGTTCATCAGCCAAGCAAGGTCAATGCTAGGTTTGGCGCTTGTTTTGCTTGCGCCAGAATAGAAGTACTGACCTGTTGTAAAATCTGTTGCTTCACCATTTGCGTAGTTTCTTTGGCATAGTCAGTGTCTTGGATACGACTGTTGGAAGCAGCTAAGTTTTCGTGGATATTATCGAGATTATTGATCGCGTGATTAAAGCGGTTTTGATACGCGCCTAACTCCGCACGACTGCCATCTACCGTTTTCAAAGCATCATCTAAAATGCCGACCGCCATCTGAGCGCCACCGACCGTGCTAATATCAATACTATCTACCGTTCTATTTACGGTGACATACTTGCCAAGTTCTAACTCATCAGCCAGGCCACCACTGAAGGTTGGTCCAGGGTATTTTATGGCGTCCTTGTGGGACATGAGTAACTGCAGTTGCCCCTCCTCATTAACAGACGCTTTCACTTTATCGGTTTGCCCATTAATGTAAGTCGCGAGTTCTTCTATATCGTCGCCAGCTTTAGCTTCAATACGGATCTCCTGCTCTTCAAAATTGTTATCACGGTAGCTGATAACAATTTCATTATTTCCGTTTTGAACCGTCCAATCTGAACTGACTCTTTGATATGAGCTCATTGAAAAGCTACCTAAAGATTCCGGCTGCATGGTCCGCAGGCCAATTTGTACCGCTTCACCAGCCGTTGCTCCGATTTGAAAAGACGATGTACCGAATGTGCCATTCAGCAATTTACGTCCGCCAAAGGAGGTCGTTTCTGCAATACGACTTAACTCATCATTTAAAGCAGAAACTTCTTCTTGCAGTGCAGTGCGCTCCGCTTTGCTGTTTGAACCATTGGCTGACTGTAGCGACAAATCACGCATACGTTGCATGATATTGGTCACCTCATTCATCGCGCCTTCCGCAGTTTGCATGATGGAAATGCCGTCATTCGCGTTACGTACCGCGACATCCAAACCACGCATTTGTGATTGCAAGCGGTTGGATATTTGCAGACCCGCAGCGTCATCCTTTGCGCTATTAATACGCTTCCCTGAAGACAAACGCTCCATGGATTGATTCAGCATATCCGTTGCACTGGTCAAATGACGCTGTGCGACGAGTGCTGCCACATTGGTATTAACGGTGATAGCCACGAGACACAGACTCCAAATAAATTAAGGCTTTGAGTACTTATCGACCAAGTAACAGAAAAGTTTAGTGTTTTTTTGAAAAGAGATTGGAATAGAAATAGAAAACAAAAGCCCTCCATTGGAGGGCTTAAGAAATGAAGTCTGAGAACTTACTTGATGGCTAGCTCCGCGAGCATTTCTTGCGAAGGAGCGAAGAAGTACGCACCAGTTACCGCTGTTGTGAAACGAAGCATTTGGTCTGTTTTACCATCTGTCACGCCGTACATACTTTCTAGCATCACTTTAATGTTATGAAGTGTATTGCAGTAAGAAATAAACAGCAGGCCATGAGGCCCTGTCACCGTCCCGTATGGTAAGCTGTGGCGAACAATCTTCAAACCTTTACCTTCTTCTTTGATATCAACGCGACCAACGTGTGATGCAGCAGGAACGTCTTCTAGCTCGATAGAGTCTGGCTTGGTACGACCAATCACTTTTTCTTGCGCTTTGACATTCAATCGATTCCAAGCGGCAAGGTTATGTTCAAAGCGCTGAGCCATAACATAACTGCCTCCAGCAAATGGGCCCTCTTTTACTAGAGCCACATCAGCGCGAGCCTCCCCTTTCGGGTTTTCTGTGCCATCAATGAAGTCTGTCATATCACGAGCATCAAGGTAACGGTACCCATATGTTTCGTCCACAATGGTGACATCTTGTGCCGTCTCTTCTAGGAACTTACGCAACACGTAAAAATGCAAGTCGTGACGAGTCGAGTGACAGTGAATCAGTACATCTACGTCTGTTGCTGGAGCAACGATGTCACCTTCGCCAAGTTGAGTAAAATCAATAAGCTCTTCTGGCGCGTCTACATTAAGGTGTTCCCAAAACGATTTTGTGAATGCGATAGAAAGCGTCAGCGCTGCACCCGGCTGGGTAATGTTTAACTCTTCCACCAACTTTGGTAGTGCTTTCAGTTTTTCTAATACGTTTTCACGGTTTTGGTTCACTTTGAGTTGAGTGTACAGTGCAAATGGCCCGGCTTCTGGCACGATCGCCGT
>NZ_JAWOVM010000069.1:0-25000 GCF_033339895.1 Vibrio sp. 1751 | reverse complement strand
TAGGTGATGTCATAGGATGAAGTGAAGTGATATTTATTAGTTTAAGTATGAGATTTTTAGATAATGAAATTGCCACCACTCAGAGCGGTTCACTGTTTTGAATCTGTTGCCAGAAACTCTAGCTTTTCGCTTGCTGCTGAAGAACTCAATGTGACGCAAAGTGCCGTTAGCCACCAGATACGATTATTAGAAGATTACTTGGGTGAATCATTATTTATCCGCCAAGGCAGAAAGCTCTCTTTGTCCGATACGGGCACCCGCTATTTAGAGGATATTAGCCCAGCAATTAGCTCAATTGCGATGGCCAGCCAAAAGGTGCGAGAAGGGGACAAAGGCAGCATACGGTTGGCGATTTATAGCTCGCTCGCCGTAAAGTGGCTTATTCCGCGTTTGTCTGATTTTAAGCGCCTACATCCAGAAATCGATCTGACACTCAATATGGTCGTTGGTGATCCTGAACAGACAGACAGCGTTGGCGATTGTTTTATCACGGTAGAGAAGCCAAAGCGAAACTACATGTCGGTAAAGTTATACGCGGAGACGTTGTATCCGGTCTGCAGCCATAAAATTTGGAAAGAGTTGCAAGATCAACCGATTCCAGAAGCGCTTTGGCGATACCCTATTTTGTCGACAGACTCAATTTATCGAGAGAGAGGAAAAGATTGGGCAGAGTGGTGCAGAGCGGGCGGTTACACCTTGCCGAAAGATGTCGATGTTCAACATTTTAGTCATATGTTGTTGGCAATAGAGGCGGCGCGTTATGACCAAGGCATCGCATTTGCGAATGATTTTATGCTCAATGAAAGAGATAAAGCGCACGATTTGGTGTACATCCCTTCTCATGGATTGGAAACCGGAGACAGCTTTTATTTTATTCATAAAAAGAGTCGAGCCAAGCAAGCGGAAATCATCAAGCTCACTAACTGGTTGAAGCAGCAATGCTTGTGAAATGACTAAATTGTCAAAATTAAGAAAGAAAGTGGCAAAGTTGTGTCTAAATATTTCATGTTTTATTGAGTTTTTATTCATTAACATCCACTTGGTTTTGAAACCAAGTGAAATGGACAGCATGGCATGCTTAAGGATGGGCAAAACACAACCTCAATAATTAACAGGCAGTGAAATACAATGTTTAAAAAAACATGGCTAATGACAGCCCTTCTAGCAACATGTTCTGTTGCAAACGCAGCTCCTTACGTTGGTGCATCTGTAGGTCAAGCATCGTTTGGTGATGTTAATGGCTCTATCAATGGTGGTGGTACTAACGCTAGCACTAAACTTAAACTTGAAGATGACTCAAGCCTTTCAGGCAAAGTATTCGGTGGTTACAAATTCAACGAATACATTTCTCTAGAAGCAGCCATTGGTGGCTACGATGCTTTAGACGGCAAAGTTGTTACTGTTGGTGATATGAAGTATCTATCGATTCAGCCAAAAGCGACTCTACCGATTGGCGATCGTTTCAACCTTTTTGCTAAAGCTGGTCTTTCTTACTTCAATGCTGAATTCAAAATTAGCAACTCTGTGATTGACGGTAGCGCAGGCCATACCACCATTTCTGACAGCACTGTAACAGGCATGTACGGTTTAGGTGCAGAGTTCGCTATTACTGAAAACTTTGCTCTACAAGTTGAATGGGAATACATGATGCCTGAGCTAGACATTGCGAAATTTGGCAATGAAAAAGTAACGGTTGATGCAGACATCAATGTATTCTCTGTAGGTATGAGCTACCGTTTCTAAGTATACTTATTCAAGTTACCTCTTGGCTTAGTAAACGTTTTTGACTTCTGTTGGTCGAGCTGAGTCCAAGCTTTGAATTTGTTTAGATATAGCACAGGAAGTTTAGTTGCTAAGCGTCCTGTGCTATTTTTTTGCTTTGGAATAACTCTTAGGAATCTTTGTGAACGATGTCAATCTTAGGTATCTGGATCTACTGTTAAAGCACTTTGAACCTCACCAGTATCACCTTGTTACGCTTTCTGAGCTAGAAGCGGTGATTTGCACGTCGAGGCGCAATGTTTCTATTGTGATGAAAAAGCTTGCCACTTACGATTGGGTCGATTGGCAACCTGCGATTGGCCGAAGTAACGCTAGCCGTCTCAGTATTAATATTTCCCTCCAACAAGCGATGACCGAGTTTTTGGTTGAGGAGCTTGGCAGAGGAAGAATGAACTCAATAACGAAACTTATTGATTGGTTCGGTCAAACCGCGGTTAGAGCACTAACCATCGCTTCTGAAAAAGTGAATCGATTGAATGAATCAAATAACGCTATTTTGATTTCTTCTTACCCTTGGGTATCCAAAATCGACCCTGCGAATACTTACCGTCACACTGAATTACACGTCGCGAAAAGCGTTTATGACGTATTGCTGACCCAAAATTCCAATGGTGGTATCGAGCCATCGTTAGCACATGAATGGAAAATGGAAGGCAAGGTAATGACGTTATGGTTGCGGCCAGGCATATATCGCCATGATGGCGAGCCCCTTAACATACAGGATGTGGTTTGGAGTATAGAAAGACTCAGGGAGATAAAAGGACCAGTTCACGAGCTCTGGCAATGCATTGATAGCGTGGTTGCAGAAACATCTAACTGCTTAAAAATCATATTGAAGCATCCGAACAAGTTGTTTCCATACATGCTAGCAACTCCTCATGCGTCTATTCTGTGTCGAGATGTCGTCTCTTTCGGTTCTAGTTATTCCTACCACATAGGGACTGGGCCATTTAAAATCAGCGGCTGGAACCAGGAGAGTATGACTCTTGAAGCGCACAAAGAGTATTTTTCAGCACGCGCATTGTTAGATCAAATAACGCTGTCTCATGGTGATGTTAAAACCTTAAATATGTTGAGCTTTAACCAAAGCTCCGATCACGTTGAAGTGGAAAAAATTAGCGCATTTTCATATCTGACCTACCGCGAACGTGCGGAATCCCAACTCACAAAAGAAACTTGGTATCAACTCGCTGATTACATCCATGTGCAAAAGCGAATTTATGATGCGCCAAGTGCCGTTGACAGCATTCAGTTAGAGACTCACGAGCAAGATTTATCAATAACAGATGGTGTTGTGATACCTAAACTGAAAGGTAAAGTGGTATTAGCTGAACCTGTCTGGACGATACCGAGTTTAATTCGTCATTCCGAATGGTTGCACAGTGTGATTCGTGCAACGGGATTGGAGTTGGAGATCGTCGTTATTGATGACATTAGTTTTCCTGAGGTAGTGTCTCACCAAGCAGATTTGCTCTTCATTGAGGAAGTCATGGAAGCACCATTTGAATATGGCATCTTCGAATGGCTGTCGATAGCAACTGGACTGCGTTTTAGTTTTGATCAAAGCCAGATGTTAAGGCACAGAGAAAAGGTTCGCAGGGCGATGGCAGATGATCACTCGCTACAGTCTTTATTAAACCTAGAGAAAGCGCTGCGCGATCAGTACCTATATTTGCCTTTGTTTGTTGGCTACGAAGAAGTGACAAAAACACAGCAAGTGCGAGGTGTGCAGGTGAAGAATACAGGCTATAGCGATTTACATAGGTTATGGATTGCTCATTCACACTAGAGTCTGTGTTCAAGATTATGCAAATGTCCAACGCATAAAGCCATCGAAATGATGGCTTTATAAGGGCGTATCGGATTAGAAGTTGTACGACACACTTGCGCCAACAACCCATTGGTTTGCACTATCAACGATAGATGAGTCGCTGATACCGCTGCCTAGGCGCGTGTATTGTGTCATTTGGCTTACTTGCCAGTTGTCGTTGATTGGCATAACAAGTTTGTAGCCCACACCATAGCTTACCGTTGAATCACCTTTGTATGCTTTGCGGTTTGCGTTTGCTTCGCGTTGTTTTACACCAAAGTAGTAATCTACGTAGTCTTCACTTTGATAAGTTAGGTTAGCAAAAGGAACAAAATCAACACTACCGAATTTCATGATGTGGAAGTAAGTCGCGCCCGCTAAGTAACCTTTGTAAGCGCCACTGATATCGTGCTGAAGGTACGTAGAAATGACGTTGTTTTGATCCAGTGTAAAGTCTGCGTTTAAACCTAGATCGACGGCGAAACGGCGTTTATCTGTGCCTTTCAGGCTTTTCGCTGTATCACCGTCGCGCATTACACCACTACCTACAAGGTAGGCACTCATGTTGATTAACTCATTGGTGTTACCGAAGAAGCGGTAGTTAATGCCACTTAGGTCGGCATTAAAGTCGTCACCATGGTAACCACCGTTGAGAATTGGTGCTGTATTATGCTTTTGATCTTTGAAAAGATCGCTGCCTTGAGCCACACCAGCTTCTACGTTCCAACCGCCTTCGTTGTTGTAGATGTTACCGTTACGAATGTAAGTATCGCCAGCGAAAGCTGAGCCAGCAGCTGTCAGAGTAAGTAGTGCAATTAATGTTTTTTTCATCATTTTTCCGAGTTGTTCTGTTTTGTTTTGAACACTGTACAAAATGACGTTGTAAGCATCTATCGGCAAAGCGTATGGAAATGTAATGAACAATCAGGGTAAGAAGCAGAATGTTGCTTCAGAATAGAAAGGTTGCTGGAATAGCTTTCGTTAAAATAACGAAAAATCCGAGCTGGGGTGGCTCGGATTTGGGGTATTTATCAGGTATTGATACTAACTTCTTACTGTTTCGTTAAGTTGTATAGTGGTGCTAGGTCACCCGTTACTTTTTCGCCATTCATGTCTAGCTTCATAAGTACGTTTTCACCAACAAAGTATTGGTTTGGTGCATCTTCATTTGTCAACGTTACGATGCTGCCATTTGCGTCCCAAGTGAATTGACCTTCAGATTTTGATTGACCGTCTTCTTTGTCTTGGTAGCTTTCTTCAAGTACGTAAGTGCCATCTTGATTTAGTGTGATGGTCATATCGATACCAGCACAATCCGCGCAAGGTAGTGTTCCTTTGTAGGTGCCGTTCCAGTCCAGAGCACTTTGTGCGTTGTGTTCAGAGTCTACAAATGTCTCTTCAGTAATTACCTGTTCTTCTTCTACTGGTAACGTGTCAATTGTCTCAGTCGTAACGTCTGCACTGGTGGTGACTTCAGTTTCCGTTGCCTGAGGTACTTCAACTGCGCTTGTTTCGGCAGGTTTCTCATCTTGACAGCCTGCAAGAATGATTACCGCGCCTGTTAGTGCCAACATTGTCTTTTTCATTTTATCCCTCTTTAAATCAAGATTTTGTATGAGAGTAATAGTAGACATTTATCGAGGATTTGCGTCATCAAAAAGCAATAGAATGATCTAACTATGTCAATAAAACCGGATATGAGCATGAAATTGTCAGGAAAATCAGAACAATGTAAATGTTGATTTGGGTATCAAGCTTGAGCCCACAGATAAATATCTAAAAAGGGGAGTGGGAGCGAGTTAATTGATAACAGCCCACATTATTGTGAGGTGTATTATCAACATCATCTAAGAAACGTTATTGAAGCTTGAGCGTGAAGTGCCTCGTTTTGTGCTTCGTTGATCAGAAAACAGCTCCGCAATAACCTGACGATTTAATTCGCCTTTCAAATGGCCGTGCTCATCGATGACGGGCAGTGAATGTTCACACGACATGACTTCAGTCAGCACTTGCTCAATGGCTAAATGTGGAGAGATGATAGGCACCTCTTCATAGATATCATCACGCCAATCTGATAGGTGAGTTAACTTCGCTGCGTTTAGCAATCCTTGCTGTGTTATCACGCCTTGATAGCCTGCATTGGTCTCATGGTAGGCATAATCACGTTTAACACGTTTCATTTCACTCAGCGCATCTTCAATGGTTTCAGCGCGAACACAGTACGAAGGTGGCTGCATCAGCGTTTCGACCGTCAGTGCTCGCGCTCTATTGACGTCTTTTACAAAGGCTTCAACGTACTCATCGGCAGGATGCAGTAAAATTTCGTCTGGTGAACCTTGTTGGACAAGTTCACCGTCTTTAAGAATCGCGATGCGATCGCCAAGTCGAAGCGCTTCATCTAAATCATGAGTAATGAAAATAATGGTTTTGTGCAGCTTCTGTTGCAGCTCTACCAGCTGATCTTGCATTTCGCTCCGAATCAGAGGGTCCAATGCTGAAAAAGCCTCGTCCATCAACAGTATTTCGGCGTCGGTAGCCAGTGCCCGTGCAAGGCCCACACGCTGTTGCTGTCCACCCGATAGTTGAGCAGGATACTGGTGCTTATAACCCGTCAGTCCAACGGTTTCTAACCATTCATTTGCTTTTTCTAAGCGCGCCTCTTTATTCATTCCCTGAACTTCCAAACCATATGCGATGTTGTCGATAACAGTGCGATGAGGCAGCAAACCAAAGCGCTGGAACACCATAGACATCTTGTGACGGCGAAACTGTTCAAGCTCTTTGTTCGAAAGTTGCATGACATCCACCCCTTCTACCAAAATCTGCCCCATGGTTGGATCGATTAATCGGTTGAAGTGGCGAATCATGGTGGATTTTCCAGAACCGGATAATCCCATAATGACAAAAATTTCACCCTTTTGAATTTGCAGGTTGATGTCTTTTAGTCCGACCGTGTGGCCCGTTTCCGTTAAAACCTGCTCTTTACTATGTCCCAAATTAACGCGCTCAATCACGCTATTGGGCTTGGGGCCGAAGATTTTATACAGACCGCTGATTTCGATAAGTGGACTAGTCATGTTTTGAGTCTCCTAAATGAGCTTGAGTGCGTTTCGCATACGCTTGTGAAGCACGATCAAAAAGGATTGCTAGGGCGACAATTGCTAAACCATTGAGAAGACCAAGAGTGAAATATTGATTGGTAATAGACTTTAGAACAGGCTGACCTAAACCTTTTACCCCAATCATTGATGCGATGACCACCATTGACAGTGCCATCATGATCGTTTGGTTAATTCCCGCCATGATGGTTGGCATTGCAAGCGGAAGCTGAACCCCAAAAAGCCGTTGCCGAGTGCTGGCACCAAATGCGGTTGCGGCTTCCAATACTTCTTTATCAACTAGACGAATGCCCAAATTGGTTAAACGAATAACCGGTGGAATCGCGTAGATCACTACTGCGATAAGGCCAGGAATTTTCCCGATGCCCAATAACATCACAACTGGAATGAGATACACAAATGCCGGCATGGTTTGCATGACGTCGAGTAATGGTGTTACCACCGACTGAATGCGATTAGAGCGCGCCATAGCGATGCCGATAGGGATACCAAGTGCGATGGCAAGCATAGTACATACAGTGATGATACTGAGCGTGCGCATAGTATCTTCCCACATTCCAAAATAGCCAATCAGAATCAGCGAACCAAAACATGCAGCGGCCAGTTTCCAAGAGCGGCTAGCGGCATAAACGAGAGTGGTGCAGACACCTAAAATAATGAACCAAGGTGTAGAAATCAGAAGTTTTTCAAACCAGACAAGAAACGCCAGGAGCGGATCAAACAGAGACTCAATGAGTTCACCATACTCGCGAGAGAAATCTCTGTAGGCGCCGTCGAGTGTTTTGCGAATCGCCCTGAGATCAGAGGCATCCATTTCCGGGAATTCGCTGAGCCAATTTGAGTCAGACATATGTACTTCCTTTTTCTGATATACCTAAGCGCTTTCAAGAAACTTAATTTGGCAAGAAGAGTAGGGCACCTAGGCCAAGTAATGGTCGTTCGACAGGTTCTTTATCGAAAGTATTACCCTTTAAGCTCAGGCCAATGTCGTCAAACTTCTCTTTTTCGTCCTTAGGTATACATCCTTTTAAATAAAACAATCATTAGTGTTCAAACTAATGATTTGCTTGGATTATAGTTTTTCTTCTTCAATAAAATGAACACATTAGCGTGTATTTGTATGAAAAATCTGCGCAAACTAACGTTTTTATTATCCGGTTAATTAGAATTGATCTTTTTGTTCGTTTGTCATCAAAATTCCTAAATTATTAGATGTCTAATTAATGCTGATGTATTACGTATTTGTCGTGTTGATTTTTGCAAACTTAGTTTATTGGCATATGCTAAAAATGTTATTGGCATATGCCAGTTTAAGGCGTAATTTGACTCTGTGTTTTTGAGGGACAATGATGGCAAGACCAAAGATAGAAAGACGAATATGCGGACGTGCGGCTCACCATTGCTTTAAGCCCAATGGCATTCCATTTAATCAGTTGGAGCAAGTCGCCATATTACCAGAAGAGTTAGAAGCGCTACGTTTAGCCGACTTAGAGGGGCTTAGCCAGCAGCAAGCTGCGGAGCAGATGGGCGTTTCTAGACAAACTTTTGGTAACACAGTAAAAAGTGCAAGATTGAAAGTCGCAAAAAGTTTAGTTGAAGGTCATGCATTAGTTTTTCCGAATGAGGAGTCAAACTTATGATTTATGCTATTCCTAATGATGGTGAGCGGGTGGCAAACCACTTTGTAAAAGCACCATACATCGCTATTTATTCTGATACTGACGGTATGCTAAAAAACTTAGCGAACATTGCTTCTATGCCACAAGCGGGTTGTAATGCGAAGTCTCAGTTGATTCAGTCTCTACAAGGGTACAATGTGGATGCTGTTCTTGTGCGAAATATTGGTGAACGTGTATTGGCAAAGCTACTTAGCAGTGGCACGCCAGTATTTAGGCTGTCTACTCGTAGTTCATTGGAAGATGTGCTTGCGGTTCCAAGAGAGCCTTTGATTGAGCCCTCTCAAGGACGCCCATCAAACAATCATAAGAAAAGTGTTCACAAACAAAAAGGCGGCTGCGGCTCCTGTGGTTGTGGTGGCCAAAAATCAAAAACCTCCTTGTTGGCAAGACCTAAAGCGCTACTCAAAGCAACATCTAGCCCTGCTATACTTAAGCTAGAGTCGATGGCTAATAAGGCAGGTTAATATGGTTTGGTTATTTACCTTTCTTGGTTTTCTCGCAATCATTTTGTTGATGTCACTTGGCGTCATTTTTCATAACAAGCGTATTCAAGGAAGTTGCGGCGGTTTAAACAACGTCGGTGTTGATAAAGTATGCAACTGCGAAACCTCATGCGCAGAACCTGAAAGGCGTTTACATCAAATCTCAGAGCCTAACTCATCACCTGAGCACTAAGGCTTTTGGCCCATTGCGGCAAGGTTTGCCGAAACCAGTCCAAATACTTGCTGGTCTGCGGATTCTCTCTGGAGACCAGTATGTTGACTACCTCGACAACGATCCACGCTTTTGCTAGTCCGATATCGCGCGCCAATTCTGTTGTTTCACCTTTCTCTGCGCACGTTATATACTTGCCTGCTACGTTCAAGTAATCATCAAATGTGCCCATGCCCTCGATGAGCGGCGCTAAATCTATCGCGACATGCCCTGTAGAAAAGCGCTCCCAGTCGAACAGCACCAGCTCGCCATTTCTACGCTGTCCCCAGTTTCCTGCATTCGTGTCTCCGGAGATCAAGTTCTGCCCATCGAAAAGGTGCGCCGATCGTTGTTGTAGCTGGTGGAAGAACTGTTCTGTCTCTGAGCCCAGTTTAAGTGTAGTGAGTGCTTGTTGAGTCGCTTGTGGTGTCCACTGGTGGCGGTGATAAATACCATCTGATATTGGTGGAAGTTGGTGCAGTTTGACGAGTTGTTCAATGACTCGATCATCTTCAAGTAAGAATGCTTGCTCGACTGCGTGGGGAACGTATTCAATGTACAGAACGTTTTTCTGGTCGTCGAGTTGAATCAAGCGCGGTACGTGTATTCCAAGCGCGTTAAACTGCTCGGCATAGCGTTGATAAAACGCCACTTCTATTTGAGTAGGGTTACGTTTTTCTATTACTTGGACGCCATCTTTTTCGATGAGAAAAACTTTGGCACTGCCCATTTGGTTGAGTTCTTGTTGCGACACCGGACTTCCTGTCTTCATGTAGAGAGAGCTCACCTTAATCGCTGCACTCACGTTTGCCAATAGCCACGACAAAGTGCCTCAAAAATATTAAATGCAACTGTTTAAATATGATTTTGCTGTGAGTGTCTAAATTTTACACAGTCTCGCCTGTACTCCGATAAATTCGTTCTACGCTTACTATTCGTCTTAATAAAGGAGAACCAAAATGGCTGTAATGAAGCAGGATATTCCAAATCGTGTAACGGTTTACCATGACAATATCGATCAAGAACAAGAGCTGAAAAATGCGATGCTGCCAGAGAAACCGCGCTACTTTAACGGTGCTCCGACTTACAAAGCGAACAGCATCGAAGAGTTTGAAAGCAAAATCAGTCAGATAGGTTTGTCTCTCGATAAATAATTTTTCTTTTACATAAAAGCGCCCTCAAAATGAGGGCGCTTTTTTGTTTATGTGATTGATTTGAATCTTAGGGAATTAACCTTGTTGTGTACTGCCTTGGCAGACCTGTTTTTGCACTGCTGGTGGCGCAGGCTCGTAATGGCTTAAGGTCATACTAAAGCTGCCTTCACCACCAGTGATAGAGCGTAATCGACGAGCGTAATCTTGCAGCTCGTTTACAGGTGACTTGGCTCTGAGTAAGGTGAAGCTGCTGTCTATTGGCTCGGAGCCTTCGATTAAGCCTCGGTTTCCAGATAAATCACCAGAAACATCGCCAACATTCGCGGTTGGGATGTGCAGTTCCATCTGGACAATGGGTTCTAGCACAATAGGATCGGCGTTGTTAATCGCATTTAAAAACGCTTTCTTACCTGCGATGACAAACGCAATTTCTTTTGAATCGACGGAGTGATATTTACCGTCATAAACGGTGACTTCCACATCCTTAATTGGGTTGCCAGAAATCGCGCCTTCCTCTAACGCTTGCAAAATACCTTTTTCAACAGCAGGAATGAGCGCGGTTGGAATGGTGCCACCCACCACTTTGTTGATGAACTTAAATCCGGCACCACGTTCGAGTGGACGAACCTTCAATTGCACTTCACCAAACTGGCCTGCACCGCCACTTTGTTTTTTGTGTCGATAATGCCCTTCGGCAGGTTTGGTGATGGTTTCAAAGTATTCGACGCTTGGTTGGCAGGTTTCGACGTCCAGTTTGTACACGTTCGCCATCTTTTCTAATACGACTTTGAGGTGAAACTCTCCTTGGCCGCTGATGATGGTTTCGTTGGTGCGAGCGCGATGTTCGATGCGCAGAGAAGGGTCTTCACTGGCGATTTTATTCAGCACATCTCCTAATTTTTGCTCATCTCCACGCTTAAGAGGTTTCAAGCACAAAGAATACATGGAGTCAGGAAGATCCAACGTTTTGAGTTGAACACCATCTTCTTCGTGAGAGTCATGAACGATTGAATCGAATTCGAGATCATCCACTTTGGCTAAAACGCAGAAGTCGCCCGCAAGCGCGCGAGGGATCTCGGTTCTATCTTTGCCCTGCAGTTGATATAAGTGCCCAACTTTAAATGCCTTGTTGCTTTCGCCAATATAAAGCTGGCTGCCCGCATTGATTTCCCCCTGATACACACGTAAGTAGGCAAGTTTTCCCATATATGGGTCGACGCTGACTTTGTACACGTGTGCGACGGTGTGCTCTAAGGTTTCGCAATTTACTTTGATTTTTTTGCCGTTCTTTTCCAGTTGAGGAGGGTTACCCTCGTTTGGCATGGGCATGATCTCCGCCAAGGTGCGCAGCAGCAACTCGACGCCCGTGCCGGTTTGTGCTGAGACAAAACAGACCGGAATCACATGTCCAGTTCTTAGTGCTTCTTCAAACGGATCATGCAGTTGCTCTGCGGTGAGTTCGGAGCCTTGTTCCAGATACAGTTCCATCAGTTCTTCATCGACTTCGATGACTTGGTCAATTAAGGTCTCATGAGCTTCATCTACCGTTGCAAGTAAGGTTTCTCGTCCCAATTCTGGTTCGAAATAGCAGTCAACTACAGATTCCCCGTCAGCCGAAGGTAAGTTGATCGGCAAGCAGTGGTCACCAAAATGCTCAACGATGTTCTCCATCAATCTTTCTAACTGATTACCGTGGTTATCGAGCTTATTGATAATGATCATCTGACATTTTTGCTGCTCTTTAGCAAAGGTGAATAAGCGATCGGAAGTTTGGTTAAGTGGGGTTTGAGGGTCGATGACAAGGGCAGATGTTTCAACGGCAGGAAAAACGCTGATAGTACGGCCAAGTAACTCGTTTTGTCCCGGAGTGTCGATGATATTGAGCCGGTGTTTATTCCAGCGCAGTGCGACTGGCGTTGCTTCAATACTGTGTTGATATTGGATGGATTGAGGGTCGAAGTCGGTAACGGTATCGCCTTTTTCTACGCTGCCTAAATGGTGCGTGGCATCGCAGGTGAAGAGCAGTTTTTCTATCAGCGTGGTTTTACCGGTCCCGGTTTGGCCGACAAAAGCGATATTGCGTATTTTGTTGATAGGCATAGAGCCTCCTTGCAAGATGGCGTGAAAAACCTACGAATTGCTAGGAAGTGGGTTGTTATAGAAACCCACGCACTGCATTGGAGTAGGGCGGGATTACCGCCTATTCGTTTTCCACGTCATTTTCCGGATGACTCGATGCATAAGACCACCTTCTTGGACTACTGGAATCTTAGTATGCCTCAATAACCATATAATTTATGTGACTTATTTCATGATGGGGCTGATTGTTTTTTAATCGAGATCATAAACTCAGAGGTTCTGACTTTTGGAGCAAAACCTCTGGATTGTTTAGGCTATTTGGAAAGAACGATTTCGCCGTCGCAATAAACCAAGCTTGGCGTTACATCTTGTCCGAGCAGCAACGGGCCATCAAGATCGACAACGCTTGCCTGAGCAGCAATGGGTAAGGCAGCACGCATCGCAAGCGACGTCCCCAACATACAACCGGACATGAGGCGAAAACCGAGTTTTTGGGCGTCGTCGGATAATAATAGTGCTTCAGTGAGCCCGCCAGTTTTATCTAGCTTAATGTTCACCATTTCATATTTGCCAACCAACTGATGCAATTGCTCTCTGGTGTGACAACTTTCATCGGCGCAAAGTGGAATGGGGTGCGGAATGCTGGCGAGTACGTCGTCGCAGTCTTGTGGCAACGGTTGCTCGATCATGGTGATATTAAACGGTTCGAGTTGAGCAAATACCGTCGCGAGGTCGAGGTTTTGCCACGCTTCATTCGCATCTAAGACAATTTGTGCGTGCGGCGCGGCATCGCGTACTGCTGCAACGCGCTCAATCACGTTTTCACCATCCAGTTTTACCTTAAGCAGTTTTGCGCCTTGGCTAAGGTAAGCTTGTGCCTGTTTTGCCATCGCTTGCGGCTTGTCGATAGAAACCGTCATCGCCGTCACAATCGCCTCGGGCAACGTAAAGAGGTCGTGAACCTGCTGCTTTTGGCTCAAAAGCGCGTGAAGATGCCAAAGGGCGCAATCCAATGCATTTCTTGCCGCCCCTGCGGGTAATAACGATTGAAGCTGGCTTTTGAGAACCATGACATCAGCTTCGCCTTTGGCATACAAACTTTGCAGTTCATGTGCGGCGTGAGAAATCGCCTTAATCACCGATTCAACCGATTCACCATAACGAGGGTATGGCGTGCATTCACCTTGGGCGGTCATGCCTCGATGTTCAATTGTCACTCGGACTACGTGGCACTCTGTCCGACTGCCGCGAGAGATGCGAAATGGTGTCGCCATGGCAATCGTGACAGGTTCTACATGAATTTTCATCTCACTAGTTTTCCCTAAACCGCAGTTATTTTCTAAACCGTAAATGTTTCTTAAATCGTAAGGAGCCTATCTGCAACCGCATCAACGCCAAAACGTACAGGGTCGGTGACGGGCACTTGGTATTTGTCGCTCCAATCCTGGCATAACTGGGCAGCATCTTCTTCGCTGAGCGCCGAAGTGTTTAAGCAAATACCCACTAATTGAGCGTTTGGATTTGTTAGGCGAGCAGCGGCCAGATTCGCTTCTATCGTTTGTTCAATGGTTGGCAAGCTCGCATGTGGTAAGTTGCGGATGTGCGGGCGACCAATCTCATGGCACAGTATCAGAGCGTCAGCTTGTGCGCCGTGAAGTAAGCCCAAACTTACGCCAGCAAACGAAGGGTTAAATAACGAACCTTGCCCTTCGATGATGTCCCAATCGTGATCGGTGAACTCAGGGCTGATCGTTTCTACTGCGCCGGAGATAAAATCGGCAACTACGGCATCAATTGAAATGCCACTGCCTGCGATGAGAATTCCAGTTTGACCCGTTGCTTTGAACTCTGCGCGACAGTTTTTACGCTTTAATGTGTGCTCAATGGCGAGGGCAGAGTACATTTTGCCAACGGAGCAATCTGTTCCTACAGTAAGTACTCGCTTGCCTGCGCGAGCTTTGCCATTGCCGACCTTGAGCGGGGCATCATAATGGCGAACATCATACAGTTTGGTTAATCCGCGTTGTTCTAGATCGGCAAGAGGAGAAAGTTCCGCCAAACGTTGGTGCATGCCCGATGCAATTTCAAATCCCATCTCTGCCGCTTCAAGTAAGGTTGCTTGCCAAGCTTCGGGAATGACGCCTCCTGGATTTGCAGTGCCAAGCACCAGCGTTTTTGCTCCTTGCTGCTGCGCTTGTTGTAGTGTCATGTCGGTTAAACTAAGCGATACGGTTTCTGGCGTCAGGCGGATTTGGCCAAGACAAATCTCAGGTCGCCATTGATATATGCCACGCGCGGTTTTTGCTGCGAGTGGATCGGTTACATCGCCAAGAAAAAGTAGGTAAGGTTGAGCAATTTGCATGATGGTTCCCTTCGTCATCGTTATTGCTCATTAATGTAGCCAGACTGATTTAGGAAACCGAATGCTTATTTTTTAGGCAGGTATAACTTCAGGTTATACCTTTAAACCATCTGTTGTTTTAGGGCGGTGATAAATTGCTTTGTCGCAATGGATTGAGGTGTGTGCTCTGCGAATAAAATAGAGACAGAGAAGGACATATTTGGCTCCAAAGCATGCACGGAAACGGCATTATCTTGGCGATATTGTTTTGCAGTCCAAGGGTCTACAATCGCGAATCCTGCTTCGTTTTTCACCAGTTCAGCCGCCGCGGAGTAGCTGCGGACGGTAATGGCATGTTGATAATGCTCGTCACGCGCTGACAAGGTTTGATGTAACAGCAAGCCCAGAGGGTCTCGGCTATCTAAACCGATAATGGGTAAATCGTGACTGATGAGTTCTTCTAAAATGACGGTTTTTTCTGCGGGTATCGCTGCGCTTTTAGGAGCGATCAGTGCTAAGTTTTCTTTCAATAACACGTGCCCCATGATCGCTGGTGGTGTTTCTTCACCGAACGCAATGGCGACATCCAGTTCATGTTTCAGTAAACCTGAGCACAGCTCATCGCGATTGGCCGTTAAGAGCTCAAAGGAGATGCTGTGCTCTTTCGATAACAACGCGACAGTCGGCGCTAACAAGTGTGCGGCCAAAACAGGCGGAGCACCAACTCGTAAATGTTGAGTTCCCTGTTTGACTTTGTTGGTCAGAGAGCGAAATTGTCCGAGTTGTTGATAGACTTTTTCAGCCTCTGGCAATAAGGCTTTGGCTTCTTGAGTGGGAACGAGACGGCCCTTTACACGCTCAAATAAAGCGAAGCTCAGTTGTTGTTCTGTATGGGCGAGAACTCGAGTGACATTAGGTTGGGAAACGTGCAGTAAGCGAGCCGCGCCTGACACCGTTCCTGCTTGCATAATGGCGTAAAAGACTTCTAATTGCCTTAAGTTCACTGCGATTTCCCCCTGCTCATGTTGGTCACTTCAGAATACCCAACCTTGCTGATAAGCGATAGAGGCAAAAGTGCTGGCGTAAAAAATAGGAAGACGATGTTGGTTGCCTTCCTATCTCGCTTTTTCAATTTCTCAACTTCTCAATTTCTATGCTTCACTTTGCTGCTGCATGAAGGGGCAGGTCGTTAAACGGCTCGACGTCTCGGCTGAGTAATCCCATCAAAATCACTGCTAACACCATGACAGCAGCTGCGATTGCAAAACCGTATTGTGTTAGTTCGTAATGACTCAACATTGCAATCAGGACGTAACTGAGAGATTGAATGGTGGTGGCAAACATGCTGATGCCGCCATCGACGCGACCTCGTTGATGAACCGCTACGGTGTGATGCATCCAGTTGACTCTCGCAATGCGATTTAGCGCGTTAAATACGCCAAACAGCGCCGTAAACAATAAGATGGTCAGCGGGCTCATCGCAAAACTCATCCCGATAAGCGCAAAAGATACCATAACCATCGAAGCGAACATAATGTGGCTATGGGAGGCACGGCTTAGCACTTTGGTGACAATAAAGCCGGTTAGCAACGAACCGAGGCCAAAACTGATGTTGAACCCTGCAAACCAATCGCCAGAGATGCCTTGTTCAGAAAACCAAATCGGCACCAGTTTGCTCAAATACGTCAATGCAGGATAAGAGAGGCAAGAGAGCAGAATAAAGCCATAAAATCGGGGTTCGAGACGGAATATTTGTTTGCTCTCTTTGAGTTGCGCGATGAAAGCAACGGATTTTGACGCCCTTAATTGTTGGGTATAAGGCGTCAGAATATAGAACATCGCTGCTAACGCAGAGGCGCTGGCCGCAAACAAAGCAAACTCTTTCATACCCCACATTTCAAGCAAAACAATACCCAACGCGCCAGCTCCGAGGGTTGTGGATTGCATTACAATTTCTTGCTGACCCGAAATTTTCGCATACTCATGGTGCTGATAATTTTCTTGGGTGAAGGCGTTGTTGGTCGTCCATGCAAAATTACTCGAAACCCAATACACCAATTGCGCAAAAGCCAGCAACCAGTGTGACTCAAACCCTAACCAATAAGCAATGAACACCACCAAAGCCATACCCGATTGAATCCATTGATTGAGCACGAGTAGTACTTTGCGTGAATGTCGGTCAATTAAAGTGGAAAAGAAAGGCGTTGCTAGAAAAGAAATCGCGGTGCAGCTCAGAGAAACTAAAGCTACGAAAGTGCCCATGTTAGGTTCGGAAAGCATGACCCATGGCAGCGCCATCATGAATAAGCCAGAGGAGATACTGTCGAAGAAGCGGCCAGCTAAGTACGGCTGAGTTTTATTTTTCATTATGTTTGCCTCTAACTCCCGATGGATTTCAAAAGGTTGATGTCCAACTGTCTTGTGGTTAACAACCAAGTCGTTCGCGCTGAATACATTATCTTGAGATCGCCGGGGTTTAGCGTTAATTAAGATGGTGCAACTTTAAAACCTCAAGTAAACTTGAGGTAAAGCATTTTTTTAACAAAATTGATACGCAGGGAGTCAAGGATGGAAATCAGCGTAGGAGAAGTGGCAAAACGTTCTGGAGTGAAAGTATCTGCCCTACATTTTTACGAGCAAAAAGGACTGATTTCGAGCTGGAGAAATCAAGGTAATCAGCGTCGCTACCATCGCAGTGTGTTGCGCCGTGTTGCGGTGATCAAAGCAGCGCAGCAAGTTGGGTTGTCGTTAGAAGAAATTAAACATGCGTTAGATGAACTGCCGAAACACCAAGCCCCTAACAAAGCGCAATGGGAAGAAATGGCAAGCCATTGGCATGAACAGTTAGAACAAAAGATTCAAAAACTTAAAGCGTTGCAAAACGATTTAGGCGGATGCATTGGCTGCGGGTGCTTGTCGTTAGAAACCTGCGCACTTCGAAACCCAGAAGATGTATTAGGGAAAGACCACTCGGGGTCGAACTTAACGTTAGAAGAAGAGTAGCGATTATCTCTATTCTTTGTCGAAACTGTCGACTACGATCGCGCCCATCGAAGCAGGCATTGTGATGACGATAACGCGTTTTATCGCAACCAAAGGCTCATTCATGAGTGGCAGTTTATCAAGACAGAAAAGAACTAACGCTACCACAACGGCCGCAATGAGGTACGCGATAACCACACGAAAAATAAAGATGGATACGCGATTCTTGATGTGGCTTTGAAACACGCTTTGATACGCGAAAAAACTGAGGAAAATGACAGAAAGACTTAACAGCATGAGCAAGTTTGCCATTGGTAGGCTCTCACCCAATCGCCACGCTTCCTCCGAAAATGAGATCGGGACTGCTAGGGCAAAAGCGCCAACCAATACTTGGCTAGCGTCTTCTAGATTAAAGTGGCTGCTCATGCTGTTTATTCCATTATTCGCTTGCTAGATGTAAGAGCTTTTCAAAACGCTCATTACCGTGCAGCAATTCGAGGTCTCGTTCTTCGGCAAGTAAATCACGAATGGATGGGCTGTATTCAATTGCGCGTTCCAAGTCTTCAATAGCTTGCTCTTCGATACCAAGGCGAGAGTATGCACACGCGCGTTGATACAGTGCAGGGCCGTTGGTGTAATCGACTTCAAGTACGCGGTTACAAATGCTAAGTGCCCAATGGTATTCGTTGATTTCCATCGCTGCGTCGGCTTTGTAAGTCAACGCTTCTAAATCACCTGGACGAATTAATAAGATTTCATCATAGATCTCAATACGTTGTTCTGGAGTTTGAGAGCTTTGTGCACGTAGCCATAAGTTATGGATCTCGTTGATTTTCTCAATCTCTTTGTTGTTTTCGCTGATAATGCGAGTTTTGCGTTTTAAATCTCGCTCAAGGGCGACAAACTTTTTCTCGTATTCTTGGGCGATCTTCTCCAATCGTTTATCAGCCATCTCTTTGGTGTTGTGTTTAAACTCGCGCAGAGATTGCCATCCGACAAAGGCAATCAGCGATGCGACACCAGCAATGATGTAGAAGAAGTATGTAACGGTCACGTTGGCATAGTTCAACGATTTATCTGCGACCGTTAGCTCGCGATCGGTGATCTCTGTGATCATTCGCTTTTCTAGGCTTTGATAGTCCTGACGCAGCGCTTTTAGTTCATCTAAAATATAGCGTTCCATTAATGGTCTATCTAACAGATCCGATTCTGAATACTTTTCCTCCGATGCCATTGTTGGCAAGGCAAGTATCAGCGAGAAAAAAATACCAATAAATAAGCGCATATAACGTCCTTTCACGAGAAGAGTACAGATAGACCATGCAACAATAGCAAATAGCACAAACGTTTAGCAAAGTTATTACAAAAGAAATAACAGTCGTCTTCGTAGAAGTCATATTCTTGTTGTTTTTCAGTTTGTTCCTGATGGTTATTTGTTGTGATATCTTTTATCCTCCTTGCGAATTTATGATTAATGGAGTGAGCATGGACGCGCGAGCTAAGGATTACTTAGAACAATTCCTAGAATTATTATCACCAGAACAAAGGGAAGCTGTACCATCAGTCAGTGCTGACTATTATTGTGCCGATGAATACAACGCGAATGTATGCGCAGATTTGGTTCGTATTGGACAGAAAACTGCATCGTGCAGTTTGGAGCTTTGGTATCGAGAGCATGGTGAAATCATGCCCCAAGTCGGTCATTTACAAGTAGTGACGAATTGGGATGGGGACCCGGTTTGCGTGATACGAATTACTGACGTAAGTACATGCAAATATGAGGATGTAACCGCAGAGTTTGCCTTCGCAGAAGGCGAAGGTGATAGAACCTTAAACTGGTGGCGTGATGCTCATACTGCATTTTTTAAAGCTGAATGCGATGAGTTGAACATCGATTGGCATGAGAAACGTACGCTGGTTTTAGAGCGTTTTGAAGTGGTGTATCCCGTCAATTAATCTCTGATAGCAGCACTGATTTGAAGTGCTGCTTTCTTTACTGAGAGACCATTTTTAGCGCTTTCGAGCGGTCACACTAAACATGTGCCAATGTTTTTGGCTTCCTACTACAGTGGTCCCGTCTTCATCTCTTTCATGCAATGAAATGAGGTCGTAACCTTCGAATAAGCTTTCCACTTCCTTTTTTGTTAATGCGGTAATGTTTGGGTGCATTTCGGAGGTAACCCAGGAGTCTTTCACTCCCAAGAAATCGCCGGAGAAGATACCGCCCGGTTGTAATGCGCTGTCTATTTTTGTCCAGACTTGTTTGAAGCCTGTGTCAGGGCAAAAGAACAAACTGGCATTTGCGATAACCAAGCTGCACTTAGGGTAATTAAATTCAGTAAAACAGCACTGCGAAACCGAAAATCGTTTATTACCTTCAAAGCGTGTTAAACAAGTTTTTACTGCATTTTCATTGCTATCACATGCGTGAACCTTAAATCCCTGTTCGAGGAGAAAGTGGCTGTCTCGACCTATTCCGCAGCCAATATCGAGAGCGACTTTGCCTTCTATCTTAAGTAGGTTCAGGGCATTTTCCACGTTTGGGCGGTGAGGTTGGCTTAAAATTTTCTGATAGTATTCATTCCATTGCGCTGGCATTGAACTTCCTTATGTTGGTTGTGTCCCCTGCCCAAAACTAGCGTCCATTTTGTTTTGCTTGACTGGGGAGGTTTGCAGTATTGGCAGCTGTTATAGCTGATCTTCAATCGGTAATATTCCGGAGAACCAAGCGCCCATTTTTCGCCATACTCCTGCTTCTGGTTCGGAGTCGTATTCTTCGCCTGTTTTTACGTCGGTCCAGACAATGTCCCCGTCGCGCAGAGTTAAGGCGTAGGCGTTACTCGACAGTTGATTCGGCAGTTGTTCTAGAAACATTTGCACATATTCTGGCTGTTCGATAACAACGGCCATTTCGGTATTCAAAGCGGCCGAACGTGGGTCCCAGTTCATCGAACCAACGAAAAGTGTTTTGTTATCAATCGTCATTGCTTTAGCGTGTAAACTTGCTCTGCTACTCCCCGTGAGGCTCCACTTACTTTTGAGTTTCGCGCTCGCTTTTACTTCCCAAAGCTTGATTCCAGCTTCGAGTAGATCTTTTCGATATTTTGCGTACCAACCATGCACGGCAAACACATCGTTAGACGCGAGGCTATTGGTCACAATCGTGATATCAACGCCTCGCTTGGCCGCGTTACTTAATGTTTGAGTACCTGCTTCAGTTGGAACGAAATAGGGAGAAATGAGCACAAATGAATCCTCAACACTTTTAACCAATTCCGACAAATTATCAATAAGTTGGCTCTCTCGGGTCGCGACTTTATCGGGCAGATCAAACCATACTTTCGCTTCTCCCCAGTAGAGCTTGAGTTTGCCTTGTTTTAGATCTTGGTACATATCCAGTTGAGTGAAGTCATAGCGGCCGGTTGAAAACTTTTCCTTTAACCGGAGTTTATTGACCTGCTTTTGAATCGCTTGGTCGGTAATTTGCTGCGAATTCGGTGTAATCCATTCCATTGGTATCGAATAGGCGCTATTCCAGTAGAGGTCGAACTGATCGGCAGTTTGTTGTACCGCCTCACCATAGAGCAGAAGATCAAAATCACCAAACTCAACTTGCGATTCAAAAGAGAAGTATTCATTGCCGATATTTCTACCTCCGACAATGGCGGAAACACTGTCTGCAATCAGAGACTTATTGTGCATACGACGATTAAGGCGTTCAAAATCGCTAGCAAGAGCGAACCAACGGGAGTCGCGATACTGATGCGGGTTAAATAAGCGGATTTCTATATTAGGATGTGCATTGAGGGCAGCCATCACATCGTCGTTTCGCTTTTGCATATCGTCAAGCAACAGCCTTACTCGAACACCACGCTTTGCCGCTTCATACAAGCGCCACGTTATTAGCTGACTCGTTTCGTCACCACGGTAAATATAGTATTGAAGATCAAGGCTTTTCTGGGCGGACTCGATCAAAGAGGTTCGAGCAAGAAGGGCATCGTGTCCCTGATTTAACGGTGCAAAGCCAGTTATGGACTTAGGGTCTCTCCCGTAAGCTTCAAAGTACTGCGCAAGAACAGAATCCTTTTGATAACCGAGCTGAAAGCTGGTGGACTTTTCACTGGCGTCATTCAACGATACGGATGAGCATGCCGATAAAATAGTGAGCAGCGAGGGGAAGAGCAACTTGGCGAGCGTTTGTAACAAAGCACATTTCCTTGTCTTACAGAGTGTTACCTACTCCAAATTATAGACTTAAGCTGACGCCACATGCACCCAGAACCGTTTGATAACGAGCGATTAATCAATGAATTGCCATAGAGCCTGCACTAAGTTCAACTTTTAGAGCGCAGATAATCATTTATTTTAATTATCATTATGGCCGTATTGGTCATAATCACTAATATCTGGTGATTATGACCAATAGCACACTGGATAAAATAATGGTTTTTATATAACTATATGATTTTTAATAAATAAATGCTTGGCATGTCATTTGCTGTTTAGAATAAAAGTTAAGTCAGAGCAACTTGCGCAGTTGGTTAATTTTTTGTTAATTTTATTAACTTTGAATTGGCAATAACTATCTAGTTCGCTGCTTAAAAGACTAGGCAAGTGCCGCTTTGATGTTTATTCAAATTCAATTCTCTCACCACCATGCTTACCCGGAGCAATGGACTGAATAAAAGTGTGGTGTTGAAAACAACAATAAAAAAGGATTTTCGATGTTAGCAAAACCCATATTACGTTGGCTTTTACCCTTCGTCGTCGTTGGAGGCTCTTATGCAGGATATGCTGCAATTGCCGCAACTGCGCCGGAAAAAGAGTCAACCAAAGATGCAATTACAGAACCTACTGTTCAGGCTTCTTCTCTTTTTCCTACTGATCACAAAGTGGTGATTACCAGTCACGGTGAATTAGTCCCTTTTGAAAAAACACACCTTTCCGCGCAAGTCAGTGGTGAAGTGATAAGTTGGCACCCGAATTTTGTAACGGGTGGCATCGTGAAACGAGGAGAGGTTCTTTTCACAATTGAAAGTGACAACTATGAAGCGTCGGTTCTACAAGCTGAAGCCGATTTAGCTAGTGCACGCGCAAACTTGATTGAGGAACAAGCGAAAGCCGAAGTGGCAAAACGTCAGGCAAAGAGACTGAGCGATAAGCAAGTGACGGATTTGTATTTACGCAAACCTCACGTTTTGAGCGCACAAGCCCAAGTGAAGTCGGCTCAAGCGGCACTCAAACGAGCAAAAAGAGAGTTAGAAAATTGCAAAGTCGTTGCACCTTACGATGCGCTGGTTGTTGAGCGTGATATTGGTGTTGGTCAATTTGTTACATCTGGTTCTCGAGTTGCCACGTTAAACAACATCGAAGTGGCAGAGGTGCACGTACCCATTGCCGGTTTTGATAGTGCATTTTTACCCGAATCCATTGGTGAACTCACTGCGACAGTGACGCAGCAAGGTGTCTTTTCTACCACTAGAGAAGGTCGAGTAGTTCGTGATTTAGGCATGATTGATAGCGCTACCCGAATGATTAACATGGTCATTCAAATCGCGGACCCATACGGTGTCGATAACCAGCAGCCTCCGATTAAATTCGGCTCCTACGTTGAAGTGAGTTTCACTGGTAAGGAACTTAAGCATATCTATCGCTTACCACAGGAATTAGTTAAAAACCGTACCGTGTGGGTGGTGAATGGCGATAATCAACTTCAACCCAGAACCGTCACGGTTTTGAGAGCAGAAGGTGAGTTTTTGCTGGTTGGCGAAGGTTTAGAGCAAAGTGATAAGTTGGTACTGACCTTACCAGAGTACCCTCAAAAAGGCATGGCGGTACAAATTGCAAAAAAGAGTGACGACTCCGAAACCGTCGTACAGTAAGTAGGAGTATGTCATGGAAGATACTAAACAAAAGGGCTTAATTGCCTATTTTGCGAATAATCCCGTCGCTGCCAACCTTTTGATGGTGTTCATCATTATCATGGGTGTGGTGAGTTTTCTCTTTATTCAAAGGCAGATGTTTCCGAATATTGAGGTGAACTACATTGATGTTCGTGCGACTTATCCTGGCGCTTCTCCTCAAGAGATAGAAGAGAGTATTCTCGTTAAGGTCGAGGAATCGATTAAAGACGTCACCGGGATTAAAAAAGCAGTCTCAACGGCCTCTAGAGGTAGCGCGTATGTTTCCATCGAGGTAGACGTTAATGCCGATATCAAGCGTGTCTTAGATGATGTAAACCAACGTATTGATACCTTGTCTAACTTACCAGCGGGTATGGAACCAATCAATGTCTACCAAGTTGAATGGCGCCAAGATGTAATCGAAATGGGGTTAGTTGGGGACCGACCGCTCGAGGAGCTTAAACCGCTTGCTAAGCAAATCGAAGATGAATTACTTCAGTTAGAAAACGTCATGCTGGTGTATCTGAGTGCGCCAGAAGAAGAAATAGCGATTGAAGTTGACCCACTTGTTCTTCGTAAATACGACCTGACGTTGAGCGATATCAGCAGCGCGATCAGCCGTTATTCAGCTAACTTTTCTGCGGGCGAAGTAAAAACAAATTCAGGGATGATTGCAGTAAGGATTGAAAACCAATACTACCGTGGTGATGAGTTTAGAAATATTCCTGTAAAGCTTGGCGCAAATGGTGCAAAGGTTTTACTGCAAGATATCGCCACGATCAAAGATGGTTTTACGGAAGAAGAGCGCTATTTTGAATACTCAGGGCAAAATGCGATCTACATGTCTGTTGAAGCAACTCGTGATCAGAACATTATCCCTGTTGCACAGTCCGTTCGTAATTATATTGAAGCAAAAAACAAGACATTGCCGCAGGATGTTAAGCTCAAAGTCTTAGTTGATACGACTTATTATTTAAATGGGCGTCTCGACATGATGTTGAAAAACTTGCTGCAAGGCGCTGCATTAGTCGCGATTATGCTGACCATTTTCCTACGTTTCCGCTTGGCTATGTGGGTAATGATTGGGCTACCTGTCTGTTTTCTCGGTGCCGTAATGATGATGCCTGCATTAGGGATCACGGTAAACATAGTGTCTCTTTTTGCCTTCATTATGGTGCTCGGTATTGTAGTTGATGACGCCATCGTGATGGGAGAGAGCGCTTACAGCGAAATTGAAGAAAAAGGCGGTGGCGTCGAAAACGTGGTTCGTGGTGTAAAACGTGTTGCCACACCAGCCACTTTCGGTGTGTTAACCACAATTGCTGTGTTTGCTCCTTTCTTGTTGTCTAGTGGTATTGATAGTGCCTTCTTTTATGGTATCGCGGGGGTCGTGATTCTTTGTTTGATCTTCAGTTTGATTGAATCGAAGCTGATCCTTCCTGCACACCTTGCGCATAC